>NZ_JAHVCI010000080.1:0-12878 GCF_019265565.1 Cellulomonas sp. PS-H5 | reverse complement strand
GCGCCGGCACCGATGCCGCCGGCCGCCGCGCGGCGGGCCTGCCCGACGGCGCCCGCGCCGGCGCCGGCGCCCCGGCGGCCGACGTCCCCGCACCCACCCGCACGTCGGCGCACGCCGGCGGCCTCGACCTGCTCGTCTGACCGGAGGGATCCCCCGTGACCGCCATCCCCGTCTCGTACATCGGTGGCTCGACCGCCGACGCGACCGCGGCGACCACCAGCACCCCGAGCAAGACGCTCGACAAGGACACGTTCCTCAAGCTCCTGGTCGCGCAGCTGTCCAACCAGGACCCGAGCAGCCCGATGGACACCAGCGACATGATGGCGCAGACCACGCAGCTGTCGATGATGGAGTCCCTCTCGGAGATCCAGGCGTCGTCCCGCGAGCAGTTCGGGCTCCAGATGCGGATGGCCGCCGCCGACCTCGTCGGCCAGCAGGTCACCTGGAAGGACGCCGACGGCAAGACCCAGACCGGCGTCGTCTCCGGCGTCGACTACTCCGCCAGCGTCCCGACCCTGACCGTCGGGAAGACCCAGCTCCCGCTCGACGCCGTCGCGACCGTCACCCCGGCCGGGAGCACCCCGCCCGCCGAGGACGACGACGCGACCGCCCCCACCGACTCCACGACCACCGCCTGACCGCGGTCCGGCCCACCCCACCCGAAGGGAACCACCATGCTCCGCTCCCTCTTCTCCGGCATCAGCGGTCTGCGCAGCCACCAGACGATGCTCGACGTCACCGGCAACAACATCGCCAACGTCAACACCACCGGCTTCAAGGCGTCCCAGATCCAGTTCCAGGACACCCTGAGCCAGATGCTCAACGCCGCCTCGGGCGCCCAGGAGGGCGTCGGCGGCCAGAACCCCGCGCAGGTCGGCCTCGGCGTACAGGTCGCGGGCATCACCACCAACTTCACGCAGGGCGCGGCGCAGCTCACCGGCCGCAGCACCGACATGATGATCTCCGGCGACGGCTTCTTCGTCGTCCGCCAGGGCACGCAGCAGTACTACACGCGCGCCGGGTCGTTCGACTTCGACTCGACCGGCCAGATGGTGCTGCCGGGCGACGGCGCGATGGTCCAGGGCTGGGCCGCGGACGCCAACGGCGTCATCGACACCTCGCGCCCGGTCGGCGACATCAAGGTCGGCGTCGGCACGGTCATGCCGGCCAAGGCCACCACCCGCACGCCGTTCTCCGGCAACCTGCAGGCGGACGCCGAGACGGGCAAGACCAAGACCGTCTCGGTCAAGGCGTACGACGCGCTGGGCAACGCCCGCGAGGTCGAGCTCGAGTTCGTCAAGGGCGCCACCGGCTGGACCATGACCGCCACCGACGGCACGGCCACCTACCCGACGACCGGCTCCGTGGCGCTCACGTTCGACGCCGCGGGCAACCCGACGTTCGCCGACACCACGTTCGCGCTCGGCGGCGTGACGGTCGACCTCACCGGCATCACCGGCATGGCCGGCGTCGACACGATCGCCGCGGACAAGCAGGACGGCTACGCCGCCGGCATCCTCGAGTCGTTCACCCTCGGTTCGGACGGCACGATCAACGGCGCGTTCAGCAACGGCCTCAAGCAGGACCTCGGCCGGATCGCCATGGCGTCGTTCACCAACCCCTCCGGCCTGTCGAAGGCGGGCGGCTCGCTGTTCACCACCACGGTGAACTCGGGCGACCCGCAGATCGGCTCCGCCGGCACCGGCGGCCGCGGCACCATGTCGTCGGGCTCGCTCGAGATGAGCAACGTGGACCTGTCCACGGAGTTCACGCAGCTGATCATCGCGCAGCGCGGCTTCCAGGCGAACTCCCGCGTGATCACCACCTCGGACGAGGTGCTCCAGGAGCTCGTCAACCTCAAGCGCTGACGCGCACCGCCGCCCCGTGCCCTGCCGACCCACGCGGTCGGCGGGGCCGGGAGCGTGCCTCCACCGCGGGCCGCGCGGGCCCCGGACACCACTCTCCGACCGCCGCAAACCCCTCAGCGACCGGGCCCCGCGTCCGATGGGCAGGGGGAGCGGCACACGGACGGGCCGCGGCGGCGCCACGCCGCACACGCACCACCAGGGACGGGACACCGCTGTGATCATCGTGACGCGCCTCAACGGGGCCCAGTTCGGGGTCAACCCCGACCTGCTCCAGCGCGTCGACAGCGCGCCCGACACCATCCTGACCCTCATCGACGGGACGAAGTACATCGTCCGCGAGTCGATGGCCGAGGTCATCGCGCGGGTCAACGAGCACCGCGCGCAGCTCCTGGCCCGCGCCCAGGAGATCCAGGCCGCGCCGACCCCGACGGTCGAGCTGGTCCGCGACACCGCCGCCGGCGGCGCGCCGGGCCCGGCCGAGGACGACGGCGACGAGCCGCTCGCCGACCCCGTTCCCCTGCGACCGAGGAGCCGCTGACATGGATCCCGCCGGTTTCATCGGACTGGTCGTCGCCTTCGGCGCGATCTTCACCGCCCTCATCATGGAGGGGGCGGACCCGATGTCCATCTTCCTCCTCCCGCCGCTCATCCTGGTGTGGCTGGGCACGATCGGCGTCGGCATCGCCGGCCACACGCTGAAGGACGTCATCGAGTCCTACAAGGCGGTGCCGCGCGCGTTCCTCAAGAAGATCCCGGACCCGACGACCACGGTCGACACCCTCGTCGACCTGGCGGACCGCGCCCGGCGCGAGGGCCTGCTCGCGCTCGAGGACGCGGCCAAGGACATCGACGACCCGTTCCTGCGCGGCGGCCTGCAGGCCGCGATCGACGGCACCGACCCCGACGACCTGCGGATGATCCTCGAGGACAAGATCGCGACGAAGCGGACCAAGGAGAAGGTCTGGTCCAAGTACTTCGCCGACATGGGCGGCTACGCGCCGACCATCGGCATCATCGGCACGGTCATCTCGCTGGTGCACGTGCTCGAGAACCTGTCGGACCCGGCGTCTCTCGGGCACTCGATCGCCGCGGCGTTCGTCGCCACCCTCTGGGGCATCCTCTCCGCCAACGTGGTCTGGCTGCCGATCGGCGCCCGCATCAAGCGGTTCTCCGACCTCGAGTGCGCGCAGATGGAGGTGACGCTGGAGGGCCTGCTGGCCGTCCAGGCCGGCGCCAACCCGCGCCTGGTGGGCGAGCGGCTGCGCAGCCTGCTGCCCGACGAGCCCGCGGCCAAGGAAGCAGCGTGAGCTCCGGCCACGGCGGTCGCGGCCGAGGTCGCCGCGGGGGGCACGAGGAGGAGCACGTCAACCACGAGCGCTGGCTCGTGTCGTACTCGGACATGATCACCGTGCTCATGGCGCTGTTCATCGTCCTGTTCGCCATCAGCCAGGTCGACCAGGAGAAGTACGTCGCCCTCAAGGCGTCGCTGGCGGCCGGGTTCGGCGACGGGTCGGTGAACCAGTCGATCCTCGACGGCACGGACGGCGCGCTGGACGGGCTCTCGATCACCGAGGACCAGCCCGACGCGGGCACCTCCGGGATCGTGGACGCCGACGAGGGCCTCGGCCTGCAGGCGTCCGACCCGGCGCCGCAGACCTCCGCCGACCCGACCCAGGTCGACCCGAGCGTGCTCGCGGCGGCCCAGGCCGAGGCGGCCCACCTCGACGAGGTGCGCGAGCACATCCTCCAGGCGCTGACCGGCGCCGGCCTGCAGGACCAGGTCCGGTTCCGGGTGGACGAGCGCGGTCTGGTGCTCGGGCTGGTCGCGGACGACGTGTTCTTCGCGCAGGGGTCGGCGACACTGACCCCCACCGCGGGGCAGGTCCTGGACCTGGCGGCGCCCACGCTCGTGGGCCTCCAGGAGCAGATCTCGGTGGAGGGCCACGCGAACACCATCCCGATCTCCGGGCGGTACGCGACGAACTGGGAGCTCTCCTCCGACCGCGCCACCCAGGTGCTGCGGTACCTGGTGGAGCGCGACGGCATGCCGGGCACCCGCATCCAGGCGGTCGGCTACGGCGACACCCGGCCCCTGGTGCAGGGGACCGGCGAGGACGCGATGACCGCCAACCGGCGGGTCGACATGGTCATTCTCAGCGCGGCACCCGAGGCGGTGCGCGCCCTGCTGCCCGCAGTGGCAGCCGGAAGCACGACGGGAGGGTAGGGGCGATGCCCATCGAGCAGCGCGTGGTCGGCGGCGGTCAGAAGATCGGCGGCGGCCAGAAGATCGGCGGCGGGACTCCGGCTCCGGCGCCCGCCGCGGAGCCGGAGAAGAAGAAGGGCGGCAAGAAGAAGCTGCTCCTCATCATCGGGGCGGTCGTCCTGGTGGCGGCGGGGGCGGCGGCGTACCTGCTGCTCGGCCGGGGGAGCGGCGAGCCGGCCGCGGAGCCGGAGCCCGAGCCGGGCGCGGTGGTCGCGGTCGAGCCCGTGAGCCTGAACCTGGCCGACGGCCACTACCTGCGGCTCGGCTTCGAGCTGCAGTTCACCGTCGAGGCCGCGGGCCACGGCGACCCGGAGACCGGCCCCGCCGTCGACGCGGCGATCGCCCTGTTCTCCGGCCGGAGCGTGTCCGAGGTCAGCGACCCCGCCAAGCGCGAGGAGCTGAAGGCGGAGTTCAAGACCCAGCTCGACGAGCTCTACCACGGGGAGGTGTACGACGTCTTCCTGACGAACTACGTCACCCAGTGACGGTGCGCGCGGCGACGCGCGTCCCGTCCGACCGGACCTCCGGGGCCCCTGACCAGGGGCGTCACCCGATCCGGTGAACCACGGCGCCACGGAGGGCGCCACATCGCTCCGCAGCACGCCGGCCCACGACGGGCCGAGGGCGGAGAAAGTCCGGCCGCGACCTCTCACATCACCCGGTCGCGCGCCGATCAGGGTGGGCGTGACGGTCCACACCACGGGTCAGGCCCCCGCGCGCTCCAGGCGGCGCACGCACGTGCCCGAGCCCTACGACTTCCGCCGCCCCATGACCATGGCGCGCGAGCACGCCCGCGTGCTCGAGATGGCGTTCGAGACGTTCGCCCGCCAGTGGGGCAACCAGCTCACCGCCCGCCTGCGCGCGATGGCCCAGGTGACGCTCGACGGGCTGAGCCTGCAGACGTACGACGAGTACGTGCGCGGCCTCCCGGGCACCACGGCGATGATGCTGTGCACCATCGAGCAGACCCGGCAGACCGCCGTCGTGCAGGTGCCGGTCAGCGCCACGATGGTCTGGATCGACTACATGCTCGGCGGCCCCGGCACGGGCGACGTCCGCGAGGACCGCGAGCTCACCGAGATCGAGCTGACGCTGCTGCGCGGCGTCATGGGCGCGGCCCTCGGCGACCTCGGCTACGCCTTCTCGTCGCTGACGCCGCTCGACGTCACGCTGCGCTCCGTCCAGTACAACCCGCAGTTCGTGCAGGCCGTGCCGGCCTCCGACGCGGTGCTGGTCGCCACGTTCCTCATGCGGGTCGGCGAGCGCGAGGACGTCGCCACCGTCATGTTCCCCGCCGAGGTGCTGCTGGCCGCCGTGCGGCAGGCCGATGGCGCCGGCAGCCGGTCCGTCGAGGACCAGCGGGCCCACGAGCTCGCGGTGCTCGACCTGGAGGCCGCCGTCGAGGACGTGCCCGTCGAGGTCGCCGTCCGGTTCGCGCCGGTCGTCGTCCGCCCCCGCGACGTCGTCGGCCTGGCCGTCGGCGACGTCGTCCCCCTGTCCCACCCGTCGTCCCAGCCGCTCGACGTGGTGGTGGACGGGGTCGTGCTCGCGCGAGCCGCCGCGGGGAACAACGGTTCCCGCCTCGCCTGCATGGTCGTCACCGTCGAGGAGAAGCCCTGATGAACGCCGTCCCCACCGCCGAGACCACGGACGCCGCGGTCGCCCTCGCGGCCGCCACCGCCGCCGCGCGCCTGCTGCCGGCCGCCGCGCCGCTGGTGCCGGCCCCGGCCCCCGCCGGTGCGCGCCCGGACGCCGACGCGCTCGCCGTGGTCGCCTCGTTCGTCGGCCCGAACAGCGCCGACGTGGTGCTGGTCGCCGACGAGGCCGTGCGCGACGCGCTCGCCGCCGGCGCCCCCGACGGCAGCCCGCTCGACCTGGCCGCCGCGCTGCGCCCGGCCCTGGAGGCCGCGGTCGCCGAGCTCGGCGCCGGCGTGCTCGAGGCCGCCCGGACCGAGACGGTCGCCACCGCCCTGCCCGCCGACGCGCACCTGATCGCGCTCGGCACCGACGAGGGCGTCCAGGCCTGGTTCGGCCTGCGCCTGCGCACCGAGCCGACCGCGAAGGTCCCGGGCGTCCCGACCCAGCGCGCCAGCCTCAACGTGCTCTACGACGTCGAGATGACGCTGACCGCCGAGCTCGGCCGCACCAAGCTGCCGGTCCGCCAGGTCCTGGAGCTGACCCCGGGCGCCGTCCTGGAGCTCGACCGCGCCGCCGGCAGCCCGGCCGACGTCATGGTGAACGGCCGGCTCATCGCCCGCGGCGAGGTCGTCGTGATCGACGAGGAGTTCGGCATCCGCATCACCGAGATCGCGCGCGAGGACGGCACCATCTGATGGACACCCTCGTCCTGGGCCTGCGCGTCCTCCTGGCGCTCGCGTGCGTGATCGGCCTGATCTGGGTCCTCGCGCGCCGCGCCGGGTGGGGCAAGGGCCGTCGCCGGCCCGCGGGCCCGGCCGTCGAGGTGGTCGGGCGCCAGGCGCTCGGCCGCCACGCCGGGGTCGTCGTCGTCGCGGTCGGCGACCGCCGGCTGCTGCTCGGCTACGGCGAGCAGCACGTCACGATGCTGACCGAGCTCGACGCCGTCGCCGAGGAGGAGGCCGCCGACGAGGAGGCCGCCGCCCCGGCCGCGCCGCTCACGCTCGGGGCGCTCGCCGCCGCCGTGCTGCCGACGCCGCGGCGGACGCGGCCGGCCGAGCCGGCTGCTGCCCCCGCCGCGCCGGCGCCCGCGTTCGAGGACGCCCTCGCCGAGGCCGCCGCGGCCCCGGTCCCGGGTCTCGTGGGCCTCGAGGTCGCCGACGTGGACGCCGCCCGCCTCGAGCGCCTGGCCGCCCCCGCCGCCGGCGGGGCGCCGGCCGCCGCGCAGGGCGCGCTGCACGGCTCCGTGCTGGCGCCGTCCACCTGGAAGCAGGCCGTCGCGGTCCTGCGCGAGCGGACGGTGCGCCGGTGACCGCCGCCCTGACGGCGCGCCCCGCGCGCCCCGCCGCCGAGACCGCCGACGTGGACCTCGTCCTGTCCGGCCCCCGCGCCGAGGCCCTCGCGGCCGCCGACGCCGCCGACCGCCGCCGCTGGCTGCTCGTCGTCCTCGCCGTGCTCGGCCTCGTCGTCGCGCTCGTCGTGCTCGGCTCGGGCAGCGCGCACGCCGCGCCGGTCCCGCCGGAGGGCCCCGCCGCACCGACCGGCCCGGCCGACCCCGGCACCGGCGAGGTGTCCGTCGCGATCAACGGCGTGAACGGCACCCCGAGCAGCTCGATCGTCGTGCTCATCGGCATCACGCTGCTGTCGGTCGCGCCGTCGCTGCTGCTGATGATGACCGGCTTCACCAAGATCTTCGTGGTGCTGTCCCTCACCCGGAACGCGCTCGGCCTGACGACCGTGCCGCCCAACCAGGTGATCGCCGGCCTCGCGCTGTTCCTCAGCCTGTTCGTCATGGCCCCGGTGCTGTCCGACGTGAAC
Organism: Cellulomonas sp. PS-H5; assembly: GCF_019265565.1. Taxonomy (NCBI): domain Bacteria; kingdom Bacillati; phylum Actinomycetota; class Actinomycetes; order Micrococcales; family Cellulomonadaceae; genus Cellulomonas; species Cellulomonas sp. PS-H5. Next base: position 5,294 of record NZ_JAHVCI010000080.1, on the reverse strand, counting down.
ACCGTCGCGGTGCAGCCCTACCTCGACGGCAGCATGGACTTCACCACGGCGCTCGACGCCGGCTCGGCCCCGCTGCGCGAGTACATGCTCGGGCACACCCGCGAGGCGGACCTGGCGCTCATCACCCGGGCGGCCGACCAGCCCAACCCGGAGGACCCGGCGTCGGTCCCGATGCTCACGCTCATCCCCGCGTTCATGCTCTCGGAGCTGCGGTCGGCGTTCATCATCGGGTTCGTCATCTTCATCCCGTTCCTCGTCATCGACCTCGTCGTGTCCTCGGTCCTGATGAGCATGGGCATGATGATGCTGCCGCCCGTCATGGTGTCGCTGCCGTTCAAGCTGCTGCTGTTCGTGCTCGTCGACGGGTGGGGCCTGATCGTCACCGCCCTGGTCGGCGCCGCGTCGGGCGGGGGTGGCTGATGGACACCTCGGCCGTCCTCGACATCGGGCTGGACGCCCTGATCATCGCCGCCAAGCTCTCGGCGCCGGTGCTCATCACCGCCCTGGTCGTCGGGTTCTCCGTCTCGCTCGTGCAGTCGGTCACCCAGATCCAGGAGGTGACGCTGTCCTTCGTGCCGAAGGCCATCGCCGCCGCCGTGGCGCTGCTGGTCTGCGGGCACTGGATGATCGCGGAGCTGGTGACCTTCACGCACCAGCTGTTCGAGCGCATCCCCGCGCTGCTCGGGGGCTGACCGCACGATGGACGTGACCCTCTCCCTGGCCGCCGTGCAGACCGCGATGCTCGCGGGCGTCCGGTTCGCCGCGTTCCTGATGATCGCGCCGCCGTTCGCGCACCGCGGGATCCCCGGCGCCGTCAAGGCGATGCTCGCGGTCGGGCTGGCGCTCGCCGTGCTGCCGCGCCTGGACCTCGTCGCCACGGAGTCCACGGGGGAGTTCGTCGGGGACCTGGTGCTGGAGGCCGTCGTCGGCGCCGCGCTGGGCTTCCTCGTGTCGCTGGTGTTCTCGGCCGTGCAGGCCGCGGGCAACCTCATCGACCTGTTCGGCGGCTTCCAGCTCGCGCAGGCTTTCGACCCGCAGAACATGACCTCCGGCGCTCAGTTCGCCCGGCTCTACAACATGACGTGCCTGGTCCTGCTGTTCGTCTCCGGCGCCTACCAGCTGCTCATCGGCGGCCTGGCCCGGTCGTTCGACGCCGTGCCGCCGGGCGCCGGGCTCGACCTCGCGGCGATGGCCCAGGTGGTCACCACCGGGCTGTCCGACATGTTCCTCGCGGCGCTGCAGATCGCCGGCCCGCTGCTGGTCGTGCTGTTCCTCACCGACGTGGGCCTCGGCCTGCTGACCCGGGTGTCGCCCGCGCTGAACGCATTCGCGATGGGCTTCCCGCTCAAGATCTTGATGACCGTGACGTTCGCCGGCTTCGCGTACCTGGCCCTGCCGGGTGTGGTCGACGACCTCGCGCGCCGGGCCGTCGAGGCCGTCCTCGGGGTCGCCTGATGGCCGGGGGAGGGGACGCCGGGGAGAAGACCGAGAAGGCCACAGCCCAGCGGATGAAGGAGGTCCACAAGGACGGGAAGCTCTCCCGGTCCCAGGACCTCACCGCGTGGGTCGGCCTGGCCGCCGCCGCCGTCATGCTGCCGAGCACCGCCACCCGCGCGGCCGACGCCGCCCGCGACCAGCTCGCCGCCGTCCGGGAGGCGATCGCCGCACCCGACGCGGGCACGGTCGTCGACCTGCTCGGCGACGGGCTGTGGTCGATCGTGGCGACGCTGGGCCCGCTGATGGCCGTCGTCGCCGGCGTCATCATCGCGGTGGCCGTCGCCCAGGGCGGCGTGCACGTGAAGAAGTTCAAGCCGAACGTGAAGCAGTTCAACCCGGTGTCCGGGGTCAAGCGGCTGTTCGGCGCGAACGCCTGGTGGGAGGGCGCCAAGACGCTGCTCAAGACCGCCGTCGTCGGGCTCGTCCTCTACGCCGCCGTGCAGGCGCTCGTGCCCCAGCTCATGGGCACCGGCCGCATCCCGCTCGAGCACATGCTCGGCGTCGCCGGCGCGGGCGTGAAGCAGCTGATCGTCTGGGGCATCGGGGCCGGCGTGCTGCTCGCCGCGATCGACCTGCTCGTCGTCATGCGTCGCAACCGCAAGCAGACGCGCATGTCGAAGCAGGAGATCAAGGAGGAGAACAAGCGCACCGAGGGTGACCCGCTCGTCAAGGGCCACATCCGGTCCAAGCAGATGGCGATGAGCCGCAACCGCATGATGGCCGCGGTCGCCGACGCGGACGTGGTGATCGTCAACCCGACGCACGTCGCCGTCGCGCTGAAGTACGTCGCCGGCACCGGCGCCCCGCGGCTGGTCGCCAAGGGCGCGGGCGCCGTCGCCGCGAAGATCCGCGAGCAGGCGACCGAGCACCGCGTCCCGATGGTCGAGGACATCCCGCTGGCCCGGTCGCTGCACGCCGCGTGCGCCGTCGACCAGGAGATCCCCGCCTACCTGTTCACCGCCGTCGCCCGCGTCCTCGCGTTCGTCATGCAGCTGAAGCGCCGCGGCGCGGCGATGGGCAGGCACACGATGCCGGGCGGCTCGGTCGCCCCGGACGACGCACCGACCACCGTGGCCGCCGCCCGGCGGCGAGCCCGGCAGGAGAAGGCCGCATGAACGCCGCGCACCTGCCGATGACCAGAGCAGTACCGCACACCACTGACGAGGATCCCCGATGAAGAACCGGCAGATCTCCCAGCTCGCCGTCCCGGTGGGCGTCGTGGGCATCGTGCTGCTCCTGGTGGTGCCGCTGCCCGCGGCGCTGCTCGACGTGCTGATCGCCGTGAACATCACGGCCGCGCTCGTCATCCTGCTCACCAGCATGTACGTGCAGAAGCCGCTGGACTTCAGCGTGTTCCCGTCGCTGATCCTGGTGTTCACGCTGTTCCGGCTCGGCCTCAACGTCGCGTCCACCCGGTTGGTGCTGCGCGACGGCTACGCCGGCGCCGTGATCGACGCGTTCGGGCACTTCGTGGTCGGCGGGTCGCTGGTCATCGGCCTGGTGATCTTCCTGATCCTGGTCGTGATCCAGTTCGTCGTCATCACCAACGGTGCCGGCCGCGTGGCCGAGGTCGGCGCGCGGTTCACCCTCGACGCGATGCCCGGCAAGCAGATGGCCATCGACGCCGACCTCAACTCCGGCCTCATCGACGAGGACACCGCGCGCAAGCGGCGGGCGGAGGTCACCGCGGAGGCCGACTTCTACGGCGCCATGGACGGTGGCTCGAAGTTCGTCAAGGGCGACGCCATCGCCGGCATCATCATCACGCTGATCAACCTCATCGGCGGGTTCGTCATCGGCATGGTCCAGATGGGCCTGTCGGTCACCGAGTCGCTCGAGCGGTTCAGCCTGCTGACCATCGGCGACGGCCTGGTCACCCAGATCCCCGCGCTGCTGCTCTCGGTCTCCACCGGCATCGTCGTCACCCGGGCCACGGCCGAGGGCGACATGGGCACCGCGGCCTCCAAGCAGCTCTCCCAGTCCCGCACCGCGCTGCTGATCGCCGGCTGCGGTGCGCTCGCCCTGGCGCTGCTGCCGGGCATGCCGAAGCTGCCGTTCGTCCTGGTCGGCGCGACGCTGCTGATCGTCGCGCAGCGCATCAAGGCGTCGCAGGCCAAGGAGGCCGCCGCCGCCGAGCTCGCCGCCGCGTCCACCGCCACCGCTGCGCCCACCAGCAACGACACCCCCGAGGCGCTCATCGAGCAGATGCGGGTGCACACCCTGGAGATCCTGCTGGCCCCCGATCTGGTCGACATGGTCGGCAACGGCCCCGACCAGGACCTGCTGCACCGCGTCCGCGGCCTGCGCCGCAAGATCGCCATGGAGCTCGGCATCGTCGTGCCGCCGGTCCGCACCCGCGACTCCGTCGACCTGCCCCGGTCCACCTACGTCGTGCGGATCGCCGGCGTCGAGGTCGGCCGCGGCGAGGTGCCGCCCGGGCGGATCCTGGCCCTCGGCGACGACCTCGCCGCGCTGCCCGGGCAGTCCGTCGTCGAGCCGGTGTTCGGCCTGCCGGGCAAGTGGGTCGCCGCCGAGCTCCGGCACGCCGCCGAGATGGCCGGCGCCACCGTCGTCGACCGGGTGTCCGTGCTCATCACGCACCTGGGCTCGATCATCACCCGCAACGCGCCGCGGCTGCTCGGCCGCGAGGACGTCCGCGTCCTCACCGAGGGCCTCAAGCAGGTCAACCCGTCCGTGGTCGAGGAGCTCGTGCCCGGGCTGCTCACGCTCGGCGAGGTGCAGCGCGTGCTCCAGGGGCTGCTCGCCGAGGAGGTGCCGATCCGCGACCTGGGCCGCATCTACGAGGCGCTCACCCTGCGCGCCAAGGTCAGCACCGACCCCGAGGGCCTGGTCGAGGCCGCGCGCGGCGCGCTCGGTCCGGCGCTGTCGGCGCAGTACGTGCAGGACGGCGCGCTGCGGGTCCTCACCCTCGACCCCGTCTTCGAGCAGTCCCTGGTCGAGGCCCTGCGGCCGTCGGAGTCGGGCACCCAGATCGTCACCGACCCGACCCGCCTGGAGGCGATGCTGGAGCGGCTGCGCGCGCAGGTCGCCGACGCCGAGGCCACCGGCCGGTCCGTCGTGCTCGTCTGCGCCCCGGCGCTGCGGCCCGCCCTGCGCAAGGTCGTCATCCTCGCGCTCGACCGGCTGCCCGTGCTGTCGTACGCCGAGGTCACCGGCGGCGGCGTCCGGATCGAGACCGTCGGGGTGGTGAGCGGTGCCCACGCGATTGCTGCTTGAGGGCGCCGACCTGTCCGAGCTCATGGTGCACGTGCGCGCCGAGTTCGGGCCGACGGCGCGGATCGTGCGCGCCGAGCGGGTGCGCACCGGCGGGCTCGCGGGGTTCTTCGCGCGCGAGCGGTACGAGCTGACGATCGACGTGCCGGACGCGCCGGCCGCGCCGACGACCGGGCTGCTGCGGCGCCGGGGCGTGCCGGTGCCGGCGGCCGGGGCCGGAGCGGGGGCCGGCGGGATCGACGCGCTGCTCGCGGCCGCCGACGCCGCGGACACCGGGCTGGACGGCTACGGGCCGCCCGGGTCCGACGTGCTCGCGCCGGCGCGCGGGGGCGCGGTGCCCGAGGCGCCGCCACGGGTGTCGACCGGCGAGGAGGCGTTCGCCTCGGTGCTGGAGCAGATGCGCGCGATGACCGGGGCCGTGGCGCCGGGCCACCAGCTGGAGGTGCCCGCCCCGGCGGCGCCGGCGGGGGTCCCGGCCGGGGCACCCGACGCCGCGGGGCGGGCGTTCGAGCCCGCGGCCCCGCCGGTGCTGCCCGCGCCCGCGCCGGTGCCGGCCGTGGAGC
>NZ_JAHVCI010000008.1:0-103409 GCF_019265565.1 Cellulomonas sp. PS-H5 | reverse complement strand
CGCTCGCGGCCGCGGTGGCGGCCCTGGCGGAGGTGCGCGCCGCCGCCGTGGGGGCGCCCGCGACCGGGCCGGGCGCGCCGGACCGCGCGCCGGACCGCGCGCCGCAGCCGACCGCCGCGGGCTAGGGTGCGGGACATGTCGACGGTGCGTCTCGGGGTCCTCGGTGCTGCTCGCATCCTGCACGACGCGGTGGCCGTGCCCGCCGCGTCCGTCCCGGAGGTCGAGGTGACGGCCATCGCCGCCCGCGACCGGTCCCGGGCGCAGGAGATGGCCGACGCGGAGGGCATCCCGCGGGTGCTCGACGACTACGACGCGCTGCTCGCGGACCCGGACGTCGACGCGGTGTACGTGCCGACCCCGGCCGCGCTGCACGGGGTGTGGGTGCTGCGGGCCATCGCCGCCGGCAAGCACGTGCTCTGCGAGAAGCCGTTCACGGCGAACGCGGCCGAGGCCGAGGACGTCGAGGCCGCCGCCGCGGGGAGCGGGCTGGTCGTGATGGAGGCGTTCCACTCGCAGCACCACCCGTCGTGGGCGCGGCTGCGCGAGCTGCTCGCGGAGGGCGTGATCGGCGACGTGACGTCCGCGGAGGCCGACTTCTGCGTCGAGATCGCCGACCGCGGGGACATCCGGTGGCAGGAGGCGATGGGCGGCGGGGCCCTGATGGACCTGGGCGTCTACCCGCTGCGGTTCCTCTCGCACGTCCTGGGTGCGCCGACGGTGCGGTCGGCCGAGGCGGTCGAGGTCGACGGGGTGGACGCGTCGATCGTGGTGCACCTGGACCTGCCGGGCGGGGTCGAGGGGACCGTGCGGGCCAGCATGGTCGCGTCGGAGGACCAGAGCGTGCGGGCCCGGATCGTCGGGACGAGGGGGACGATCACCGTGCACAGCCCGTACGGGCCGCAGAACGGCGGCCGCATCGTGGTCGAGCACGCCGACGGACGGGTCGTCGAGGAGCCCGTCGACCCCACCGCGTCGTACGTGTGGATGCTGCGGTCGTTCGCCGACGCCGTGCTGCGCGGCGGGGACCCGGTGTCGGGGACCGCGCAGGCCGTGGCGGCGATGCGGCTGGTGGACGACGCGTACCGCGCGGCGGGCATGGCGCCGCGGGAGCCCGCGCCGCTGGGCTGACCGCCCGGGTCAGGCCGGGCGCTCCGGCAGCGGGTACAGGGCCGGCGCCGCCGGCGGGTCCTCCCCGACGAGGCCGTCGACCGCCTCGCGGTACAGGTCCGCGTGCCCGACGTGCCGCGCGTACTCCTCGACGAGGTCGACCAGCACCCGGCGCACGTTCGGCTGCGCGTCGGGGTCGTCGGACCAGGCGATCGGCCGGTCCAGCCCGCCGTCGGCGATCGCGTCCGCGAGCGACTGCCGGGCCCGCAGCACCGAGTCCCGCCACAGGCCGTAGAGGTGCTCGGGGTCGTCGTCGGCGGCCGAGGTCCACGGCCAGTCGGGGGTGGCGTCCCAGTCGACGCTCTCCCACGGGTCGCCCGGCCGGCGCCCGTTCACCCGGGTGCACAGGTGGAACACCTCGACGAAGGCCAGGTGCTTCACCAGGCCCCCGAGCGTGATCGCCGACGGGCCGAGCGTGGCGGACAGCGCCGCGCGGTCCAGGCCGCCGACCTTCCAGGCGAACGTCGCCCGCTGCCGCTCGAGCGAGCCGACCAGCGAGGCGACCTCGTGACCGGCGACGGGCGGTCCCCACCAGCCGTCCCGGTCGTCCCGGTCGTCCCGCGCGGAGTCGTCGGACATGGTGCCTCCCTCGTCGGAGCCGCCGGCGGGCCCGCCGGTGCGGGGGACGCTACGCCGGGCCACCGACACGCCGGGCGCGGGCCTGCACGACGGCGCGCCACGCGACGCCCGCCGCGACGACGGCGGCCCCGCCGGCGACCGACGCGGGCGGCAGCGTCGCGGCGAGCACGACGCACCCGACGGCGCCGAGCACCTGGAGCGCGCGCGGGAACCGCCGGTGCGCCCGGTCCTGGGTCAGCGCGGCCGCGTTCGCGACCAGGTAGTAGAGCAGGACGCCGAACGAGGAGAAGCCGACGGCGCCGCGCAGGTCGACCGTGAGCACCAGGACGACGACCACCACGGCGAGCGCGACCTCCGCGCGGTGCGGCACCCGGTACCGGGGGTGCACGGCGGCGAGCGGCCGCGGCAGGTCGCCCTCGCGGGCCATCGCCAGCGTGGTGCGGCTGACCCCGGCGACCAGGGCGAGCAGCGCGCCGAGCGAGGCGGCGACCGCGCCGACGCGGACCACCGCGCCGACCCAGGGCCGGCCCGTCGCCGCCGCGGCGTCGGCCAGCGGCGCGGCGCTCGCGGCCAGGTCGTCCGGGCCCAGCACCGTCAGCAGCGTCACCGCCACCGCGGCGTACACGAGCACCGCGAGACCGAGGGCGAGCTGGATCGCGCGCGGGATCGTCCGGGCCGGGTCCCGCACCTCCTCGCCCATCGTGGCGATCCGGGCGTACCCGGCGAACGCGAAGAACAGCAGTCCCGCCGACCCGAGCACGCCGGACCAGGTCGCGTCGGCGCCGACCGCGACCCGGGCCCACGACGCGTCGCCGCCGGCCAGCCCGGCGAGGACGAGGGTGGCGAGGGCGCCGAGCGCGACCGCCACCACGACGCGGGTCAGCCGCGCCGTCCGGGTGATGCCGCGGAGGTTGACGGCGGTGAGGGCCACGACGGCACCGGCCGCGACCGGACGCTGCCAGCCCGGGGGCACGGCGTACGCCGCGAACGTCAGCGCCATCGCCGCGCAGCTGGCGGTCTTGCCGATCACGAAGCACCAGCCCGCGAGGAAGCCCCACCAGGCGCCGAGGCGCTCGCGCCCGTAGACGTACGTGCCGCCCGACGCCGGGTACTGCGCCGCGAGCTGCGCGGAGGACGTCGCGTTGGCGTAGGCCACCACGGCGGCGAGCGCGAGGCCGACCAGCAGCGCGGAGCCGGCGGCCTGCGCCGCGGGCGCGAAGGCGGCGAACACCCCGCCGCCGACCATGGACCCGAGCCCGATGACGACGGCGTCGCCCAGTCCGAGGCGCCGGACGAGCCCGGTGCTGCCGCTCATGCGTGGTCCTCCCGGGTGCCCGTGGTCACGGCGCGTGCCCGGCCGTCGCGGGCCAGTGTGGCCGACCGAGGTGTCCGGGCGGTGTCCGGCGTGCCCCGGGCGTCCGCGCGCTGGCACAGTGGGGCCGCACGGTGGCCGAGGGGAGGTGGCGCCGGTGGACGCCGACGAGGTGCACCGCGTGCTCGACGTGCTCGCGGCCGCGGGCTGCCGCGCGTGGGTCGCCGGCGGCTGGGGCGTCGACGCGCTCGCCGGGCGGCAGACCCGCCAGCACCGGGACCTGGACCTGGCCGTCGACGCGACCGGCGAGGGCGCCGCCCTCTCGGCGCTGGGCCGGCTCGGCTACGTCGTCGAGACGGACTGGCGCCCGGTGCGGGTCGAGCTCGCCGCCCCGGGCTCCCGCTGGGTCGACCTGCACCCGGTGGCGTTCGACGGTTCGGGGCGCGGGACCCAGGCGGGCCTCGACGGGACGACGTTCGACTACCCGCCCGAGTGCCTGGTGACGGGGACGATCGGTGCGCGCGAGGTGGGCTGCCTGTCGGTGGCCCAGCAGGTCGCCTTCCACACCGGCTACCCGCCGCGGGACGTGGACCGGGCGGACCTGGTGGTGCTGGGACGGCTGGCCGGGGGTGGCGCCGCGATCTGAGCGCGGGCGGGCGCGAGACGCGCGGAGCCCCGGGTCGGACGTGCGTCCGGGCCCGGGGCTCCGTGGCGGGGGTGCGGCGCGCGGCCGCCGGGGTGTCAGGTCAGCGGACCGACTTGATCCGCGTGATGAAGAAGGCGCCGAGCAGCGCGGCCACGATCGACACCGGGAACACCAGCCCGTAGCCGCCGGTCGCCACGACCAGGGCCGAGGTGATGAGCGGGCCGACGGTCTGGCCGGCGGTGGTCGAGAGGTTGAGGATGCCGAGGTCCTTGCCGGCCTCCTCCTCGTTCGGGAGCACGTCGACGTTCAGCGCCTGGTCGACCGACGTGTAGACGCCGTAGCCGAGGCCGGCGATGCCGGCGAACAGGAACATGCCGGCGGGGGTCGGCCAGACCCACGGCATCGCGATACCGACGGCGAACAGCACGCTCGACAGCACCACGGGGAGCTTGCGGCGGCCGATCAGGTCGGAGATCGGGCCGGCGGCCACGGAGCCGACCAGCGACACGACCAGCGTGATGACGGCCATCGTGGCGATGGTGGCCGCGGACTCGGCGGTGGTCTGCCCGACGTGGTCCTGCACGATGTAGAGCTGGTACGCCATGATCATCTGGTACGAGACCAGCATGAACAGGCGGCCCGCGAACGCCAGGTAGAAGTCGGGCGCCTTGCGCGGCGGCCGGAACGACTTGAGCAGCTCGCCGAACCCGGCAGCGGCCGGCGGCAGGTCGACGGCCGACTTCTCGCGCGGCCAGACGACCAGCGCGATGACCGCCGAGACGGCCATGAGCGCACCGCCGAGGACGAAGCCCGGCAGCGAGTTGGTGATGAACGCGGCGCCGACCAGCGAGCCGATCGGGGCGCCGCCGGCCAGGCCGCCGCCGTAGAACGCGGACATGGTGCCGCGGACCTTGCCGGGCACGCGGTCCGCGAGGACGGCGACCGCGGGGGCCAGCATCATGTTCAGGCCGACCATGCTGATGCAGTAGGACAGCGTGATCAGGCCGGGGCTGGTCAGGACGCCGATCGCGAACAGCGAGACGCCGCCGAGGACGCCGCCCCCGAGGATCCACGGGGTGCGGCGGCCGAACCGGCCGCGGGTCCGGTCGGAGAGGTTGCCGAACACGAGGTTCGACACCAGCGACACGATCGCGGTGATCGCGCTGATGGAGCCCAGGAGGGTCTCGGGGGAGTCGACGCCGATGTCGCGCAGGCGCTGCGGGAGCAGTACGGCCGCGACGATCTGCAGGCCGACGATCCACAGCAGGCCGTACGCGAAGAACCCGGCGCCGAAGCGCAGGGTGCGTGCCCGGGTGAACGGGGCACCCGTGTCGGGGGCGATGTCGTCCCGCGTCGAGGGGGTGCCCTCGGCGGCGACCGTTGCCTGCGCGTCCATGCGAACCTTCTTCGGCGTCATGGGAGTCGGACGGCTCCACGTTGAGACGTCGTGGGCCGGCCGACGCCGGCGCCACCACTACCTACCGCTTGGTAGGTACCGCAGAAATTACGACCGGGTGGTCGGGATGTCAACTCGCTCGCCGGGACGCACGAGGGCCCCGGCCGGCGTGCGCGCGGCACACCGGTCGAGGCCCTCGGGAGAGCTCGCTGGTCAGCCGCCGATCGTGGTGCCGCCGGCGATGGTGCCCGGCGCGCCGTCGGCGTCCACGACGGCCGCGCCGGTCGCGACGACCCCCGGCTCGAAGGTCCAGTCGCCCTTCACCGTGAACGAGGACGCGCCACGCAGCGACGGCGCGGCGGGGAACCGCTGCTCGAACTTCCCCACGGTCTTGTAGACCTTCGTGTCCAGGTCGACCAGCGGCGCCTTCTCGACCGCGAGCCGCAGTGTCGCGTCCTCGCCGAGGTCGTACGCGTCGGACCGGAGGAGCAGCAGGTCGTTGGTCGTCTTGACCGGCAGGAACCGCTCGCGGCCCACGGCGATCGCGGTCGCGCCCTCGAACACCTCGATCGCCGCGCCCATGGCCGTCTCGATCTGGAAGACCTCGGGCGAGGAGGAGTCGGTCGGGTCGACGGTCTTGACGTTGCGGATCAGCGGCAGGCCGAGCACCGCGCCCCGGGCCTCCAGCGCCGCGGCGATCTGCTCCAGGTCGAACCACAGGTTGTTCGTGTGGAAGTACGGGTGCCGGTGCTCGTCGGTGAAGTAGTCCATCTCGTCCGCGGGCGTCTGCGCGGTGTCGCGCAGGATGAGCCGGCCGTCGGACTTCCGGACCGCCAGGTGGCCGCCCTTGCGGTCGGCGGCGGTGCGGCGGCACAGCTCGGCGGCGTACGGCGCGCCCGAGGCGGCGAACCAGCCGGCGATGGTCGGGTTCGGTGCGGCGCCGAGGTTGTCCGAGTTCGACACCGACGCGTACCGGAAGCCCGCGTCCAGCAGCTGCTGCAGCACGCCCGAGGCGAGCAGCGCCGTGTACAGGTCGCCGTGGCCCGGGGGGCACCACTCCAGAGTCGGGTCGGCCTCCCAGGTCACCGGGGTCAGGTCGTCGGTCCGAAGCTTCGGCTCCTGGTTCTGCAGGAAGTCCAGCGGCAGGCCGTCGACGGCCAGGCCCTCGTGCTCCGCCAGCGCGGCGAGCGAGTCGGCCTGGGTGCGGAACGAGTTCATGAGGATGAGCGGCAGGCGGGCGCCGGTCTCGGCGCGGGCGTGCTGCACCTGCTCGACGATGAGGTCGAGGAACGACTTCCCGTCGCGCACCGGGAGCAGGGACTTGGCCTTGTCCATGCCCATCGAGGTGCCGAGGCCGCCGTTGAGCTTGATGATCGCGGTCTTCGCGAACGCCTCGCGCGCCGCCTCGGGGTCGATGTCGACGTCCGCGAGCTGCGGGGGGTCGAGCAGGGGGTCGATGGTGCCCTCGGGGATGAGGCCGGTGGCCCCCGCCTCGAGCTCCCGGTAGTAGTGGGTGAAGACGTCGATCGCGGTCGGGGCCACCCCGGCCGCCGCCATCTTGTCCTGGGCCTGCCGCAGTCCGGTGTCGCTCATGGGGTCGATCCTAGGAACACCGGGTGAGACGGGGCCACACGCGCGGGCGGTGGCGCGCGGCGAGCAGGTGAACGGCGGGCGACACGCGCTCCGCTCACGCGTCGACGACGAGGGTGACGATCCCCGAGGTGCGGCGTCGCCAGTCACCGCCCTGGCTCCAGGCCCACGCGACGGCGTCGGGGATCGCGAGGAGGGGCTCCGTCGCGGCGCGGGCGTGCGTGTACCGGAGTCGGTCCTGGCACCTGGCGTGACGCGCTGCCGCGTAGAGGGCCGCGCGATCCGGCTCGACGAGGGTCTCGTCGAGCTCGAGCACCAGGTGCGTCTCGCCCCGTCTCGCGAGGTCGCGCACGAGCCGGTCGAGGCATCTCCGTCGCCGCTCTCGATCGTTCGTGCCGCGACCGACGCGGTAGATGCCCACGGTGCCCGGCGTGCGGGCGATCGTCGAGAGGATCGCCCGCTGTCGTGACGCGCGTTCCTTGACCATGTGGAGCCGGCTCTGGCCGGGGAGGTGGAGCGCCCGGATCGCGCGCCGCGCAGCGGCGGCGTCCCCGCGCCGGAGGAGCGCGACCGCCAGGACGTAGTCCGACCTCTTGCTCTCGTCCGCGAGTGCGTACGTCGTCATGCAGGTGCGGGGTGGTCGGGCGCCGTCATGGCCTCGACCATAGGGAGAGCGTGCCGACGCGGTCGGCGTCGTCCCCAGGCCGTCCGTCCAGCGGTGGTGGAGTGTCCCGGTTCTCACCCACATGTCCGCTCGGCGATCGCCGTTGAGTCGGGCCCGATCGACCGCTACCGTGGGAGCAGCCCGCTGCACTAGCGGCGGGAAGTGGACCCGAGACCCTTCCGGACGGTTGTGGCGCTCGGGTCTCGCGCTGTGCGGGGCCTCCGGCTCGTCAGTCCAGCGCCCCGCGCACCGGCGCCAGCGCGCGGTCGAGAAGGTCCGGGAGCCGCGTTCGCGCGGCCCCCGCCAGCGCCCAGGCCTCGACCGCTGCGACGAGCGCCCCGGCCCAGGCCGCGCCCGCCACCCGGGCGTGCAGGGGGTCGACGCCGCGCCCGGCGGCGTAGGTGGCGATCGCGGCGCCCAGGTCCGCGGTGCGGCGCGCGGCCGCCAGCCGGAGGTCGTCGCCGAGCCCCATCGTGTCGGCCTGGGTGAAGGCGAGGGCGACGTGCTCGGCGGGGAGCCGGGCGGCGAGGTCGCGCAAGGCCGCCTCGACGACCTCGCCCGGGGTCGCGTCCGCCGGTCCGGCTGCGAGGGCGGCCCGCAGCGCCTCGACCCGCTCGTCGAACGCCGCCCACAGCAGGTCGGACTTCGCGGTGAAGTAGTTGAAGAACGTGCTCCGCGAGACACCTGCGCGCTGCGTGATGTCGGCGACCGAGGTGGTGGCGTACCCCCGCTCGAGGAACAGCTCGCCCGCGGCCTCCTCGAGCATCGCCCGCGAGGAGGCGTGCGGGCGCCCGGACCGGCGGGGGGCGGCGGGGCTGGGCACGCGCCCATGCTAGGCGGGCGGTGGGACCGGGATCACAGCCGGTGGGGCAGGATCCCCGCGCGACCCGGCCTATTGTTGGACGCAGTGCAACAAGCCGGTCGGTGGACGAGCCGCGGCCGGACCCCGACGCCCGAGGTGGACCCGTGCCCCACGCCCTCCGTCCGACCCGCGCCCGCACCGGCGCCGCGCTGGCCGCCGTCGCCGCCCTCGCCCTGGCGGCCTGCACCGGCTCCGGCGGCGACGCCGACGACGCCTCGACGCCCCGGGACGGCGGCACGCTGGTCTACGCGACCGGCGACGCCGAGCCCACCTGCCTCGACCCGCACGTCGGCGGCAACTACCCGCAGGCCCTGATCAGCACGCAGTACCTGGAGCCGCTGGTCGGCCGGGACGCGGACGGCACCATCCTGCCGTGGCTCGCCAGCGAGTGGTCGGTCAGCGACGACCTGCTGACCTGGGACTTCACCCTCGTCGACGACGTGACGTTCACGGACGGCACCCCGTTCGACGCCGCGGCGGTCCAGGCGAACATCGAGCACCTGCAGGACCCGGACACCGGCTCGTCGACCGGCTACCTCGCGGTGCAGAAGGTCGAGTCCGTCGAGGTCGTGGACGCGACGCACGCCCGGTTCCACCTCACCGAGCCGGACTCCGCGCTCCTGGAGTCGCTGAGCCAGCAGTGGACCGCGATGGAGTCGCCGGCCGGCATCGAGCGCGGGACGGACGAGAACTGCGCGGCCCCCGTCGGCACCGGCCCGTTCGTCGTGGACGAGTGGGTGCCGCAGCAGCAGGTGACCCTGGTGCGCAACGACGAGCACGTGCCGCTCGACCCGCAGGCGGAGCACGACGGCCCCGCCCACCTGGACGAGATCGTCTGGCGGTTCATCCCCGACGCGGCGACCCGGTATGCGGCGCTCCGCTCCGGCGAGGTGCAGGTGATCGACAACCCGCAGCCCGACGCGATCGCGCAGGCCGAGGCGGGCGGTGACATCACCCACGTCGACGCGCCGCGGCCCGGCTCGTCGAACCGGATCGAGCTGAACAGCGCGCAGCCGCCGTTCGACGACGTGCGGGTGCGCGAGGCGTTCGTCCGCGCGGCCGACCCGGACCCGGGCATCGAGACCCTGTTCGCCGGCACCGCGACCCGGTCGTACTCGCCGCTGTCGAGCGTGGAGCCGACCGCGTACGGCGACGAGGACCCGTTCACCACGGACACCGACCGCGCGGAGCAGCTGCTCGACGAGGCCGGCTGGACCGCCGCGGACGACGAGGGCTACCGGACCAAGGACGGGCAGCGTCTGACCGTGCGGTTCCCGGTGAGCACCAACCAGTCGGTGGCCGCGGAGCAGTCGCTGTTCGAGCAGATCCAGGCCAACGCGAAGGCCGTGGGCTTCGAGGTCGTGCTGACGCCGTCCGACCTGTCCGCCTGGTACGCCGCGCTCGGGGCGAACGAGTACGAGGCCGTGTCCGCGCCCTACACGAAGGTCGGCCCGGACGTGCTGCGGATCCTCTACCACTCGGACGGCACGGTCCCGGCGCCCAGCGGCTACTTCGCCAACCACGCGCAGGTGAAGGACCCGGAGCTGGACGAGCTGCTGGACCGCGCGTCCGCGACGGCCGACGACGCCGAGCGTGCCGACCTGTACCAGCAGGCGCAGCAGATCGTGCTGGAGGGCTACTACATCCTCCCGCTCTACGACCAGCAGAACCACTTCCTCACCCGCGGCGTCACCGGGATGCGGACGCTGGACACCGTGTCCACGCCGACGTTCCTCGACGCCCGACTCGGGTCCTGACCGCCGTGCGCGCCGTCGCCGTTCGCCGGGCGGTCCGCCGCCCCTGGCTGCGGTGGCTGCTGGCGCGCCTCGGCGCAGCGGCCCTCGTGGCCTGGGTGGTCGCGACGGTGGTGTTCTTCGCGCTCCGCGCGGCCGGCGGCGACCCGACCGAGGCGATCCTCGGCGGACCCGGCTCCCAGGCGGGACCGGAGGCGGTCGCCGCCGCGCGGGCGCAGTACGGGCTCGACCAGCCGCTCGTCGTGCAGTACCTGGTGCAGCTCTGGCGGGTGGCGACGTTCGACCTCGGCGACTCGTACGCGCGCCGGGTGCCGGTCTCCGACCTGCTCGCCGAGCAGCTGCCCGGGACGATGCTGCTCGCGGTGCTGGCGCTCGTCCTCGCGTGGGTGCTGGCGCTCGCGGTCGCGACGCTCGCGGTGCGGGCCACCGGGCCGGTCGGCCGGGCGTGCGCGGCGGCGCTGCGTGGGGCCGAGGTCGTGGCGGCGGTGCTGCCGCACTTCTGGCTCGGGGCGGTGCTGATCGTGGTGTTCTCGTCGACGCTCGGCTGGTTCCCCGCGACGAGCAGCGGCACCGACCCCGCGGGCCTGGTGCTGCCGACGGTCACGCTCGCGATCCCGGTGGCGGGGTTCCTCGGGCAGGTCATGCGCGACTCCCTGGAGGAGGCGGCGGCGGCGCCGTTCGCGACCAGCGCGCGGGCCCGCGGGGCGTCGCCGGTGCGGGTGCTCTGGCGGCACACGCTGCGGCACGGGGTGCTTCCCGCGGTCTCGCTGTCCGGGTGGGCGTTCGGGTCGCTGCTCAGCGGGGCCGTCGTCGTCGAGACGCTGTTCGGCCGCCCGGGGCTCGGCCGGCTGCTGCTCGACGCGACGATGCAGCGGGACGTGCCCGTGGTGGTCGGGGCCGTGGTCGTCGTCGCGCTCGCGTACGTCGTGGTGATGCTGCTGGTCGACGTCGCCGAGCGGCTGCTCGACCCGCGGCTGCGGGGTGCCGCCGAGGTGCCCGGGGCGCCGGGCGGGGCGGCACCGGCCGCGCGCGCCGGGGAGCCGGCGGTGCTCGGGTGACGGCAGTGGCGGCGGAGCGGCGGGGCGCCGCGGACGACGGGCACGGCGCGCGCGGGGGCGCGGGCGGCCCGGGGGGTCCGGGACGTGCCGGGGCCGGGGGCGCGGGGTCGCGGCTGGTCGCCGGTGCCGTCGCGGTGGTGCGCGGGCTCGGCGTCCCGGGCGTGCTCGCCGCGCTCGCGGTGCTCTGGATGGCCGTCGCGGTGCTCTGGCCCGACGCGCTGGCCCCGGGCGACCCGAACGCGATCGACGCGCGCGCGGCGTTCACGGCGCCGGTGCCCGGCCACTGGTTCGGCACCGACGAGTCCGGCCGCGACGTCTACACCCGCGTCGTGCACGGGGCGGCCGCGTCGCTCGGCATCGGCGCGGCCGCGACCGCGATCGGCGTCGGCGCCGGGCTGGTGCTGGGGTTCGCCGCGGGGCTCGGGCCGCGCTGGCTCGACGCCGGGATCGGGCGGGTGCTCGAGGTGCTGTTCGCGCTGCCGACGCTCGTGCTCGCGCTGCTGCTGGTCGCCGTGCTCGGGGCGGGGGTGGAGGCGTCGGTGCTGGCCGTCGGCGCGGCGACCGCGCCGGGGTACGCCCGGATGCTGCGCGCCCGGGTGCGGTCGGTGGCCACCAGCGGGTACGTGGAGGCGGCCCGGCTCGAGGGGCACCCGCCGCTCACCGTGCTGCGCCGGCACGTCGTGCCGAACACGCTCTGGCCGCTGGTGTCGGTCGCGACCCTCGGGATCGGGCAGGCGGTGGTGTGGGTGTGCGCGCTGAGCTTCCTCGGGCTGGGGACGCTGCCGCCGTCGCCGGAGTGGGGGGCGATGCTCAACGCCGGCCGGGTGTACATCGACACGGCGTGGTGGCTGACGGTGTTCCCCGGGCTCGCGATCACGGTGACCGCGGCGGCGCTGACGGTGCTCGGCCGCCGGGTCGGGGCGGTGGCGTCGTGACGGGGCGGGTCGGGGAGGCCGGTGGGCCGGGGGCGGCGCTCGGTGAGCCCGGCGGCGGCGGTGCGGGCGACGGGGTCCCGGTGCTCGACGTCGCCGGGTTGCGCGTCGCGTTCCCGGGCGGCGCCGAGGTGCTGCACGGCGTCGACCTGCGGGTGGCGGCGGGCGAGTGCGTCGCGGTCGTCGGCGGGTCCGGCGCGGGCAAGTCGGTGCTGGCGCGCACGCTCGTGGGGCTCGCGGGCGAGGGGGCGCGCGCGGACGTCCGGGCGGACCGGCTCGCGCTGCTCGGCCGGGACGCGCTGCGGTTCACCGAGCGGGACTGGCGCGCGGTGCGCGGGCCGGACGTCGGCCTGGTGCTGCAGGACGCCCTCGGCTCGCTGGACCCGCTGCGGACCGTCGGCGCCGAGGTGGGCGAGGCGCTCGCGGTGCGCCGGCCGGGCGCCGGCGGCACGTCGGGCGCGCGAGGCTTCCCCCGCCGATCCTCGCGCCGCCACCCGATCGATCAGGGTGCCGCGCGAGGATCCGGTGGGGATCCGGGGGCGCCGCGGGTCTCGCGGGTCGACCGCGCCGAGCGGGTGCTGGCCGCGCTCGACGAGGCCGGGCTGCCCGACCCCGCGGTGCGCGCGCGGCAGCGCCCGGGGGAGCTGTCCGGCGGCATGCGGCAGCGCGCGCTCATCGCGTCCGCCGTGGTCGCCCGGCCACCCCTGCTTGTCGCCGACGAGCCCACGACGGCGCTCGACGCCACGGTCGCGGCCCGGGTGCTCGCCCTGCTCGGCGACCTCCGCGACGCGGGCACCGCAGTCGTCCTGGTGACGCACGACCTCGGCGCCGTGGCGCGGGTCGCCGACCGGGTCGTGGTGCTGCGGGACGGCCTGGTGGTCGAGGAGGGCGCCACCGCCGACGTGCTCGGTGCGCCCCGGCACGAGTACACCCGGGAGCTGGTCGCGGCGGCACGGCTGGGCGAGGGGCCCGGCGCGGTCCCGGAGCCGGGCGCGGCGGTGCTGGAGGGCCACGGGCTGCGCCGGGTGTTCCCGCTGCCCGGCGGCGGTGCGGTGACGGCGGTCGACGGCGTGGACGTCGCGGTGCGCGCAGGCGAGGCCGTCGGGCTGGTGGGGGAGTCGGGGTCGGGGAAGACGACGCTGGCCCGGCTGCTGCTCGCCGCCGACGCCCCGGACGCCGGGGAGGTGCTGCTGGACGGCCGGCCGTGGTCGGTGCTGCCCGAGCGGGAGCGGCGCGGGCTCCGGTCGGGCGTCCGCCTGGTGCCGCAGGACCCGCTGGGCACGGTCGACCCGCGGTCGACGGTGCGGGCGGTGCTGCGGGCGGCGCTCGCGACGGGGCCCCGGCCGGCCGCCCGCGCCGACCGGGACGCCGCGGCGGCCGCGCTGCTCGCGCGCGTGCACCTGCCCGCGGCGGTCCTGGACCGGCGGCCCCGGACCCTGTCCGGGGGGCAGCGGCAGCGGGTGGCGATCGCGCGGGCGCTCGCCTCGGAGCCGCGGGTGCTGCTGCTCGACGAGCCGGTGTCCGCGCTGGACGTCCAGGTGCAGGCGGCGATCCTCGACCTGCTGGTCGAGCTGCGCCGGGACACCGGCGTGGCGATGGTGCTGGTGTCGCACGACCTCGGCGTGATCCGGCGGGTGTGCGACCGGGTGCTCGTGATGAGCGGGGGCAGGGTGGTCGAGCACGGCCCGGTGCCGGACGTCTTCGGCGCCCCGGCCCACCCGGTGACCCGCGACCTGCTCGCGGCCCGCGCGGTCTGAGGCGCCGCCGAGCGCCGTCGTCCGCGCCGAGCGCGGCAGCCAGAGCCACCGCGCTCGGCGCCGGGCACCGCGCTCGGCCCGAGCCACCGCGCTCGGCGGCGCGGGTCAGACGGTGACGACGATCTTGCCGCGGGTGTGGCCGGTCTCCAGGGCGCGGTACGCCTCGGCCGTCTCCTCGAGCGGGTAGGTCGCCGCGATCTCGACCTTCACGACGCCGCGCGCCGCGAGGTCGGCCAGGTGCGCGAGGTCGGCGCTGTCGGGGCGGACCCACACGTACTGGCCGCCGAGCTCGTCGCGGGCGCGGGCGTCGGTGATCGACGCGATCGTGCCGCCCGGACGCAGGAGCGCCGGCGCGGTCTCGACCGCCTGGCCGCCGACGTAGTCGAGCACGACGTCGAACCCGCCGGGGACGGCGGCGCGCGCGGCCTCGACCAGGCCGTCGCCGTACGCGACCGGCTCGGCGCCGAGCGAGCGCAGGTAGTCGTGGTTCCGCTCGGAGGCGGTGCCGACGACGCGGGCCCCGGCGTGCACGGCCAGCTGCACGGCGATCGAGCCGACCCCGCCGGCCGCGGCGTGCACCAGGACGGTCTGGCCCTCGGCGAGCCCGGCGCGGCGGATGCTCTGCAGCGCCGTGAGCCCGGCCAGCGGCAGCGCGGCGGCCTCCTCGAACGACAGCCCGGCCGGCTTCTTCGCCGCGGTCCGCACGGGGACCGCCACGTACTCGGCCAGGGTGCCGTCCTGCACGACGTCCTTGCGGGCGTAGGCCAGCACCTCGTCGCCGACCTGCAGCTCGGGGGTGTCGAGCCCGGCCTTCACGACGGTGCCGGACACGTCCCAGGCGGGAACCGCCGGGAAGTGCACGTCCATCAGGCCGCGCAGGTACCCCTCGCGGATCTTGTAGTCGACCGGGTTCAGGGACGCGGCGGCGACCTTGACGACCACGGCGTCCGCCCCGATGTGGGGCTCCGGACGGTCGACGACCCGGAGCACGTCGGCCCCGCCGAACTCCTCGTACACGACAGCTCTCATACCGGTGCGAACGGGCCGCCGGTCCGGGGCATTCCGGGGCGTGGCGCGGGTCACGGCTCATCCCGACCGGGTGGTCCGGCCCGAGACCGCCCGTCCTAGCGTGCGGGTCAGGGGCGCCACCCGGCGCCGCCCGCCGTCCCGGCCGGATCGCCGGCCTGTCGCACGAGGAGCGTGGTGGCGGTGGAGTTCTGGTCCGACTTCTGGGACATCATCTGGTGGTTCGTCTGGGCGTTCGTCTTCATCGCCTACCTGTTCGCGCTGTTCTCGATCATCACGGACCTGTTCCGGGACCGGGAGCTCAGCGGGTGGTGGAAGGCGGTGTGGCTGATCTTCCTGCTGGTGCTGCCGTTCGTGACCGCGCTGGTGTACCTGATCGCGCGCGGGCGGGGGATGGCGGAGCGCAGCGCCCGGTCCGCGGTCGCGGCGCGGAAGGCGGGCGACGCGTACATCCGCGACGTCGCCGGGTCGGCGTCGCCGGGGCAGCAGATCGCGCAGGCCAAGGCGCTCCTGGACGAGGGCGCGATCAGCGCGGAGGAGTTCGCCGCGCTGAAGGACCACGCGCTGGGGCAGGCGCGGGCGGCGACGACGGGCGCGGACGGGACGGGCGCGCACCGCGCACCCGCCTGAGGCCGGCGCGGGGCCGGGCGCCGGCCTGGGCTCGGTCGGCGCGGACGCGGGCTCAGGCGCCGCTCGCCGGCGGCGGCCCCGGGGGCTGCGGGCCGCCCGCACCGGTCTGCCCGTCCTGCGCGCGCCGGACCGCCGCCAGGAACTCCCGCCCCACGAGCGCCGCGAACGCGAACCCGCACACCATCTGCAGCGTCACGACCATGCGCGCGGGGCCGGTGACGGGCGTGATGTCGCCGAACCCGACGGTCGCGAGCACGGTCATCGTGAAGTAGATCGCGTCCAGCCGGTCGACGGGCTCGGTGAAGGCGCCCGGCGTCGACTCCGAGAGCGACGTGTACCCGGCGGCGAACAGCACGACGAACAGCACCGTCGCGGTCACGAAGGCCTCGATGGCGCGCAGCACCGGGTACGGGGACCGGACGACGCTGCGGATCTGCCAGCCGAGCAGCAGCACCAGCAGCGTGAGGCCGGCGACGAGCAGCACGAGCGTCGCCGGCGTCGCGCGGTCCAGCGGCCGGCCCAGGTACAGGCCGACGATCAGCGCCGTGCTGCCGACGGTGCGCTGGGCGGTGCGCAGCCGGGCGCGTCGACCGGACGGCCGCGTGGCGTTGTGCGGTCGGGACGGTGCGGGCGGGGCCTGCTGCGCCTCCATCCGTTCATCGTGGTGGCGCGGGGGCGGTGGCGGCATCGCCCGCAGCGGGCGGTGTCGTCAGGAGGTCAGGCCGTCAGCCCGTGCGTGCCCGCGGGGGTCTCGAACCAGACGGTCTTGCCGCGCCCCGGGTGCAGCTCGATGCCCCACGCGGTGGCGAGCGCGTCGACCAGACGCATCCCGTGGCCGCCGATCCGGCGCGCGTTGCCCGGCTTGACCAGCGGCAGCGTGGGGTCGGGGTCGGTGACCTCGACCCGGACGCAGTCGTCGTGGCACTCGGCGGTGAGGGCGATGTGCCGGTGCGCGCGGGTGTGCACGACCGCGTTGGTGAGGATCTCGCTGGTCAGCAGCTCGACGGTGCGGGCCGCCTCGGCGGTCGCGTGGCCGAGCTCGGCCTCGTGCGCCGCCCAGCGGCGGCCGGTCGCGACGGAGCCGGGCTCGGGGTCGAGCACGAGGCGGTGCGGTCGGTGGCCCACGCGCGCTCCCTCCTCGTCGTGCCCGGTCCCGGCAGGCTGGCAACAGGGTGGGGCACGGAGGCGCCGCGCGCATCCCGGACGCGGGTCAGCCGCGGCCCTCCCCGGTCCCGTCCGGGGCGGGCGCGCCCGGGTCCGGCGCCGCCGGCTCCTCGGGCGGCGGCACGACCCGCACCCGCGCGATGCGCCGGCCGTCGACCGCGGTGACCTCGACCCGGTGCCCGTCGACCTCCACGGCGTCGCCGACCTCGCCCAGCCGGCCGAGCTGCGCGATCACGAAGCCCGCGACGGTCTCGTACGGCCCGTCGGCGAGCGGCACGCCGGTGAGCTCGGTGAACTCCTCGATCGTGATGCCCGCGTCGTAGGAGCCGGGCGCGCCCTCGCGGGCCTCGGCCCCTGAGGACCCGGGCATGTCGTACTCGTCGCGGATGTCGCCGACGAGCTCCTCGACCAGGTCCTCGAGCGTCACGATGCCGTCGGTGCCGCCGTACTCGTCGACGACGACCGCGATGTGCACGCCCTCGCGGCGCATGGACGAGAGCGACGGCAGGAGCTTGTTCGTGCCGGGGAGCACCACGATCTCGCGCATGACGTCCCGGACCCGGACGCCGGTGCGGTCGGTGGCCTCGAGCAGCTCGCGGATGTGCAGGAACCCCAGGACGTCGTCGAAGTCCTCGCCGATGACGGGGTACCGGGACCAGGGCTGCTCGCGGACCTGGTCGAGCGCGTCGGCGAGGGTGAGGTCGGCCTCGAGGAAGTGCACCTCGGGCCGAGGGCGCATGACCTCGGCCACCGATCGGTCGGTCGCGGCGAACACGTCGCCGAGGATGCGGCGCTCGTCCTCGGGCAGGCCCTGGTGCGCGATGACGAGGTCGCGGAGCTCGGCCTCGGACATCTCCTCGCTGGTGGCGTGCGGGTCGCCGCCGAACAGCCGGACCAGCAGGTTCGTCGACGTCGAGAGCAGCCAGATCACCGGGCGCATCAGGGTGGCGAACCGGTCGAGCGGCGGGGCGACGGCCAGCGCGACCCGGCCGGACTGCTGGAGCGCGATGCGCTTGGGGACGAGCTCGCCGAGCACCAGCGACAGGTACGCGATCACGAGGGTCAGGGCGACGAGCGCGATGGTGCCGGCGAGGCCCTCGGGCACCCCGAGCGCCTCGATGACGGGCGCGAAGTCGGGGGCGATCGTGGAGGCGCCGTACGCGGCGGAGAAGAACCCCGCGACCGTGACGCCGATCTGCACCGCGGCGAGGAACCGGTTCGGGTCCCGGGCGACGGACGCGACCCGCGCGCCCCGGGCGCTCTGCCGCTCGAGGTGGTTGATCTGGCTCTCGCGGAGCGAGACGAGCGCGATCTCCGTCCCGGCGAACACGCCGCCGATCAGGATGAAGAGCAGGACGAGGGCGATGTTGCCCCAGGTCTCGGAGTCCATCAGCGGCGAGCCCCCGGGCGTTCGGCGCGGGCCGTCGGGCCGGTGCGCGGGGTGGTGCGGGCTCGCCGCACGGGACTGCAGGGCTGGTCGGGAGGCGACATCGCACCATTCCAGAGGCGTCCGGTGCTGTCGTCAACCGCTGGCGGCCCGGGACCCCGAGCGCACAGGACGCGCACAGCACGTCCCCGGATCGGCACGCCGAACGACCCGTCCGTGCAGGTCGGGGTCCCTAGGCTGACGGTGCCGGAGGCGCGTCGCCCCCGGTGAGGCGGCGGACGACGGGGTGAGGCGTGTGAGGTCGGTGCGGGTCGCAGGGGGTCGAGGCGCGGCGCGGCGCGGGGTGGCGGTCGGCGTGCTGCTCGCGCTCGTCGGGACGCTGGGGGCGTGCTCGGGCGGGCCGGACGACCGGCAGCGGACCGCGGACGCCCTCGCCGACGCCCTCGCGTCGGGCGACTTCGCGGACGTCCCGCTCGACGGCGCCACCGCCGCGGAGGCGGGCGAGGCGCGCACCGCCGCGTACGCGGGCCTGGACCCGTGGCAGCCGGAGGTCGCGGCCGGCGACGTGGTGGCGGCGGACGACGACGCGGCGGCGTCGGTCGAGCTGACCTTCACCTGGGACGTCGGCAGCAGCGCCACCGCGTGGACGTACACGACGCACGCGAACCTGGCGAAGGTCGACGACGAGTGGCGCGCCCGCTGGTCGCCGATGCTGCTCGCGCCGGACCTGGCCGCCGGCGAGGCCCTGCAGGTGCACCGGGTGCAGGCGGAGCGCGCGGACGTGCTCGGGGCCGGGGACGCGGTGCTCGTGGAGTCCCGGCCGGTGTTCCGGATCGGCATCGACAAGACCCGGGTCCCGGCGGAGCAGGCGGACGGGGCGGCGCGCGAGCTCGCGGCGGCCCTCGGCCTGGACGCCGACGCCTACGCGGCCCAGGTCGCCGCGGCGGGGGAGAAGGCGTTCGTCGAGGCGATCGTGGTGCGCGCGGACGACCCGGCGTACGACCGTGGCGCGCTCTCGGTGGTGCCGGGCGTGAACATGATCGAGACCGCACTGCCGCTGGCGCCGAACCGCGCGTTCGCCCGCCCGGTGCTGGGGACGGTCGGCCAGGCGACCGCCGAGATCGTCGAGGAGTCGGACGGCGCCGTCGTCGCCGGCGACCTCGCGGGCCTGAGCGGCCTGCAGGCGCAGTTCGACGAGCAGCTGCGCGGGGAGCCCGGGCTGACGGTCGTCGCGACCGCCGGCGGCGCGCAGGAGCGCGAGCTGTTCCACGTGGAACCCCAGATGGGTGCGCCCCTGCGCACGACGCTCGACCCCGCGGTGCAGCAGGCCGCGGAGGACCTGGTGGCCACCGTGGCGGGCAGCGCGAGCGCGATCGTGGCGATCCGGCCGTCCACCGGCGACGTGCTCGCGGCGGCGAGCGGGCCGGGCGGCGGCGGCATGTCGACGGCCACGCTGGGCCTGTACGCGCCCGGCTCGACGTTCAAGGTCGCGACCTCGCTGGCGCTGCTGCGCGCCGGCCTGACCCCGGACAGCACCGTCACCTGCCCGGAGACCGCCACCGTCGACGGCCGGTCGTTCCAGAACTACCCGGGCTACCCGGCGGACGCCCTCGGCGAGATCACGCTGCGGACGGCGGTCGCCGAGTCGTGCAACACCGCGTTCCTCACCGCGGCGGGCACGGCGCCGCAGGAGGCGCTCGCGGCCGCCGCGGAGTCGCTCGGCCTGGTGGCGGGTGCCGACCTCGGCTTCGCGGCGACGCTCGGCGAGGTGCCGGCCGAGGCGACCGGTGGCACCGACCACGCGGCGTCGATGATCGGGCAGGCCCGCGTCCAGGCGACGCCGCTCGGCATGGCGACGGTCGCGGCGTCGGTGGCGGCCGGCGCCCGGGTCACGCCGCGGCTCCTGCTCGACGCCGGCGGAGAGACCGCGACGGCCGTGCCGGAGCCCGCGCAGCCGCTGACGACCGCCGAGGCGGACGCGCTGCGGTCGATGATGCGGGCCGTGGTGACCGAGGGCGGCGGCGACTTCCTGCAGGACGTCCCGGGGCCGGAGGTCATCGCCAAGTCGGGCACGGCCCAGTACGGGTCGGGGGAGGACCTGCAGAACCACGCGTGGATGATCGCGGCGCAGGGCGACCTCGCGGTCGCGGTGTTCGTCGAGACCGGGGACTTCGGCTCGACGACGTCGGGGCCGCTGCTGGAGTCGTTCCTGCGGGCGGTGGCGGTGCCGGCCGCCTGAAACACGGCGTGACCTGCGCATTCACCGGAAAGCGGCGTCCCGCCGGCGGGGTACGCGCTCTCCGCGCGTTTTGTCCGCTTTGGCCCGAGTGGGTGAAATGCGTGTTCTGGGCTGAAGTTTCCCGTCCGCCCCCTTCCGCTCGGCCCGGCGCCGGGCCTACAGTCGCCGTGTCAGCGACAAGGGCAAACCCTCCGCGAGGAGGGGACGCAAAGCCACGGGACCCCCGCAGGTCAGCCGGGCTGCCGAACGAAGGATCTGCCATGGAACAGCGCGGCTTCTACGAGCCGGCCGAGCGTGAGGGCTCCGATCTCCGCTCCGACGTGACGGGGCGCAGCGCGACGCGCCTGTCCTCCTGGTCCCGCATCGCGGCGACCCTCGCGACGCACGGGGACCTCGTGCCCGCGCAGCGCGAGTGCACCTCCGCCTCCTGATCGCACGCCCCACGGGCGCCCGCGCCGCCGCGCGCCGGGCGCCCGTCGGCGTGCCCGGGGGCCGGACGCCGCGGTGGCCGCGGGCCGGCGCGCGGGGTCAGAGCTCGCCGACGCGCTGCATGTACCGCATGGACGCCCAGCCGACGGGGATGCGCAGCCAGTAGGTCAGCACCCGGAACAGGACCGCCACGGAGGTGGCGACACCGGGGTTCACGCCGATGACCGTCAGCGCGCCCGCCAGGGCGATCTCGGTGGTGCCGATGCCGCCGGGCGTCGGGGCGATCGAGCCGGCGGTGTTGCCCGCCAGGTAGACGATCGCGACCTGCACCAGCGACAGGTGCTGGTTGAACGCCAGCAGGCACACCTCGAACGCGAGGATGTAGCCGAACGTCGTGATGAGGTTGCCGGCGAGGCCGACCGCGAGCCGGAACGGCTGCCCGACCACCTCGATGAGCCGGGGCCAGGTCTGCTGCACCGTCGGCAGCGTCTTGGCGGCGACCCACTGCCGCACCTTCGGCACCAGGAGCGCGGCGCCGATCAGCGCCGCGAGCACGCCGATCACGACGACCACCGTCGGGGACACCGTGAACCGCTCGAGCTGGTTCGTGCCGGACGCGACCGACAGCACCAGCAGCATCGGCAGCGTCACGACGAAGTGCGACACCTGGACGAGCGCCACGGTCGCCGTCGCCAGCGAGGTCGAGGTGCCGCGGCGGGTCAGCAGCCGCAGGTTGATCGCGGCCGGGCCGATGCCCGCGGGCG
Source organism: Cellulomonas sp. PS-H5 (assembly GCF_019265565.1). NCBI lineage: Bacteria > Bacillati > Actinomycetota > Actinomycetes > Micrococcales > Cellulomonadaceae > Cellulomonas > Cellulomonas sp. PS-H5. Next base: position 82,053 of record NZ_JAHVCI010000008.1, on the reverse strand, counting down.
CGGCGAGTGCCACGAACGTCGACGCCGACTGCGCGACCGACGCGCGCCACAGCGACAGCTTGACGGGGGAGAACGCCACCAGCGACAGCGCCGCCCCGAACAGCGTCGCCATGCCGAGCAGGAACGCGAGCACGCTCAGCCGCCAGTCGGTCGTGGAGAGCGCGTCGAGGATGGTCTGCAGGTTGATCGACGTCAGCAGGATGATGACGGCGGCCGTCGTCAGCAGGATCGTCAGCACGGCGCGCGCGCCGAACCGGACCAGCTGCACGGGCTCGACGTCGGCCTCGGGCAGCCGCGCGACCAGGGCCGACCGGAGCTCGGCGAGCACCTCCTTGTGCACGCGCAGTTCCTCGCGCGTGCGGCGGGGGAGGGTGATCGTCTGCAGCAGCGGGCCGATCGCCGCGATGTCGCCCTCCGGCAGCACCGCCACGGCGGACTCCAGGGCGCGGGCGGGCCCGACGCGGAGCGCCAGCAGCGCGACCATCTGGGTCCGGTCCATGCGCTGCGCGAGCTCGGAGGAGGCGACGTCGCCCTGGTCCCAGCCGACGAGCCACACGGTCGGGTCGTCCGGGCCGTCGGCCACCAGGATCACGTCGCTGGTCAGCGCGCGGTGCGCGAGCCCCGCCTCGTGGGCGGTGCCGAGCTGGCCCCAGATCGCGCGGAGCACGTCGTCGGTGATCACCTCGGGGTCGAGGTCCGCGAGCGAGGTGGCGGCCGGCACGGGGTCCTGCACCAGCAGCATCGACGAGTCGGCCTCGGCGATGCCGCGCAGCGCGGGGTTGCGGACGCCGGCCGCGGTCGCGGTGTACGAGAGCAGCGCGGCGCGCTCGGCGGCCTGCCGTAGCGACACGACCGACCGCCCGTCCAGGCCGCGCAGCCGCAGCGACCGCCACAGCCGGCTGAGGAAGCCGATCACCTGGCGGTCGCCGTCGAGCACGAGCACGTCGAGCTCCTGGCCGTCCTCGGTGACCATCTCGTATGCGCGGTGCTCGGCGTACCGGACCGCGGCCCGCGCCCCGGCGCTGGGCGCGACGGCGGGGGTCCCCGGGGTGGCCTGCATCGCGGCGGGGCGGTGGTCGGCGTCGTCCGCCGCGTCGTCGTCCTCGTCGGGCACCCGCACCAGGACCCGCGGCTGCCAGCCCGCGCGCCGCACGCCCGCGACGAGGCTCGCGCCGTAGGCGCGCTCCGAGCGGACGCCGGACACGTACCGGACGGCGAGGCCGGACGCGCGGCCCAGCAGCAGCGCGACCGCCACGCCGGGCAGCGAGGCACCTGCCGTGATGACCATGACGCCGACCGCGACCCAGACCAGGTTCCACGACCAGGAGACAGTCCGACGGCGGCTGCGCGGGCCGGTCGCCGTCAGCAGGCCGGCGATGAGCGCGAGGTACTCCGGGATGGACAGCGTCAGCTGACCGTTGAGCCGGACGGAGAGCCCGGCGACGAGCTGGTCCGATCCGAGGTGCTGGACCAGCCACGCGACGCCCGCCGCGGCGAGCACGGCGACGATCGCGGCGATCGACGCCTCGACCATCTGCCGCCCGAGCCGGCGCAGCGCGAGCTCCGCCAGGACGGCGATCGGCACGAGGTAGGTGACGACGGTCTCGAGCAGGGTGACCGGCACGACGAGGATCTGCCGGAGCAGCGACGCGAAGCCCTGCACGTCCTCCGCGACGCCGGACGTCGTGTTGTGCGCGTACGTCGCGAGCGCCATGACCGCGACGGCGCCGACGAGGCTGAGTACCACGCCCAGCAGGTCGCTCGGGTGGTGCACCCGGACCGCGGGGGTGTCCAGCACCTGCGGACGGCCGAGCCCGTCGAGCGGCACCCGCGTGCGCGCGCCTGCGGCGGGCCCGTCGGGTCGACCGGGCGCCGCCGGCGCGCTGGTCGAGGCGTCGGGCATGGTCGCGAGTCTAGGCAGCGCGGGTCGCCCCCCGGGGCCCCTGCGTGCGCGCCGTCCGGATTTCCGTCCGCGAGGATGACCCCCTCCGGGCACCGTCTCCGTCGCGAGGATGACCCCCGGGGGCTAGCGTGACCCGCGAGGACGCCGCCGGACGGGCGGAGCCCCGACGGCATGACGACCGGGAGGCGCGCGTGGCTCAGGACGTGGAGGGCCGGGTCGCGGCGGTGCTGCGGTCGGTCTGGTGGCTGCCGGTGCTCCGGGGCGTGCTCATGGTCGTGCTGGGGCTGCTGCTGCTGGTCGAGCCGCTGGGCACGCTCGTCGCGCTCGTCTGGGTGTTCGGCGTGTTCGCGGTGGTCGACGGCGCCGTGGTGCTGATGCAGGCGCTGCTCGCGCGGGGGCGGCCCGGGTTCGGCTGGCTCGTCGCCGAGGGCCTGGTCAGCATCGGGTTCGGCGCGCTCATCATGCTGTGGCCCGACCTGACCGCGCTGGTGCTGTTCTACCTGCTGGCGCTCTGGGTGCTGGTGCTCGGGGTGACCGCCGTGATCGTCGCGGTGACCCAGTACCGGGCGCGGGACCTGGCCTGGTCCGGGACGCTGGTGTTCGGCCTGATCGGCTTCCTGTTCGGTCTGCTGCTGGCGATCAAGCCGCAGGGCACCGTGGACGTCATCCTCACCGTGTACGGGCTGTTCGCGTTCGTCGCGGGCGTGGTGATGCTGGTGTCGGGGTTCGCGACCCGGTCCCTGAGCCGGCAGCTGGCCGCGGGCGGCCGGACGCCCACGGGGTCGACGCCCGCCTGAGGCGTCAGCGGATCCCGAGCGCCTCGCGCCACGCCGCCGGGAGCAGGGCGTAGCCCACGAACGCCACGACGTCGAGCACCGTGTGCGCCACCACGAGCGGCATCGTGCGCCGCCTCCGCCGGTAGTACTCGGCGAACACCAGTCCCATGACGACGTTGCCGAGGAACGGGCCGATGCCCTGGTAGAGGTGGTACGAGCCGCGCAGCACCGCGGAGGTCACGAGGATCGCGGGGGTCCGCCAGCGCAGCTCGCGCAGCCGCTCCATCAGGTAGCCGACGACGACGACCTCCTCGAGCAGGGCGTTCTGCAGCGCGGAGAGGATCAGCACCGGCACGGTCCACCACGCGGCGTTCAGCGCGGCGGCCTGCACCTCGACCGTGATGCCGACCGCCCGGCCGACGACGTACAGCGCGAGGCCCGGCAGGCCGATCAGGGCGGCGAGCCCGAACCCGACGCCGAGGTCCCGGCCGGGGCGCGACCCGTCCAGGCCGATCCGGCGCGCGGCGCTCCGCCCGTTCGCGGACAGCAGGTACAGCGCCAGGGCGACCGGGACCAGCGCGAACCCGATCGACAGCAGCTGGTAGGTGAGGTCGAGGTACGGGCGCGGGGACCGGCTGGCGTTGAGCGTGGTGCTCTGCGACGCCAGCGGGGTGCCCGCCGTGAGGCGCGCGGCGATGTTGACCACCGCGTACACGGCCGACTGGCCGAGGGACAGGCCGAGGACGATCCAGATCTCGGCCGTCAGGCGGCGGCGCCGGGCGCGCTCGGAGACCGGCGGGGTGCCGGAGGGCTGCGGCGCGACCGTGGCGTCGGCGGGTGCGGGTGCGACGCCCCCGGGTGCGACGCCCCCGGGGGCAGCGGCGCCGGGCGCGTCCGGGGCGGTCTCGGCGGGCGGGCGCGGGTCGCGGGCGGTCACGCCCGGCAGCGTAGGCCCCGTCGCTGACCGTCGGCTGGACGTCGTCTGAGCGGGCGGCTCTTGTGCGCGCGGTCGACGCGGCACTAGGTTTGCGACACAAAGTAGTTGGTGAGTTGCTCCCGCCCGGGTCCGCCGCCGCCGAGCCGCACCGAGGACAGCCGCCATGCCGCACCCCGCCGACGCACCCGACGCACGCCGTGTCGCCGACGCGCCCGACGTCGCCGACGCGCCGGACGTCCCCGACGGCCCGCTCGACCCGGCGCTCGCCCGGGCGATCATCGACGCCCAGCGCACCCGGGTCCGCACCACCGCCTACACCGACGACCGCGTGATCTTCGGCGTCTGGTCCGTGGCGTGGCTGGTCGGCTACGGCGTGCTGTGGGCCACGAGCGGCGACGGCGTCACGGCGATCCCGTGGTGGGCGTGGGCGGTGTTCGGCGTGCTGATCCTCACCGGCGTCGCCACGACCGTGCTGCACTCCGTGCGCCGGATGTCCGGCATGGACGGCGTCAGCCGCCGCACGGGGCAGCTCTACGGCTGGTCCTGGTTCGTGGCGTTCGCCGCGGGCCAGACCCTGGTCGGCGGGCTCGCGGGGGCGGGCCTGCCGGACGAGGCCGTGACCCTCGCCGCGAACGGCATCTCCGCGCTGATCGTCGCGGTGCTCTACATGGCGGGCGGCGCGCTCTGGCAGGACCGGGCGCAGTTCGCTCTCGGGGTGTGGATGGCCGTGGTCGCCGCGGCCGCCACCGTCGTCGGGCTGCCCGGCACGTTCGTCGTCATGGGGCTGGCGGGCGGCGGCGGGATGGCGGTCGGCGCCCTGCTCGCGCACGTCGCGCAGCGCCGGGGACGCGCGGCCCGCCGCGGGGCGGTCGCGTGACGGACGCCGACCTCGACCCGGTGATCCACGCGCAGTCCCGGCTGCGCGTCGTCGCCACCCTCGCGGCCCTCGCCCCCGGCGACCGGCTCGCGTTCCCCCGGCTGCAGCAGCTCCTCGAGATGACGGCCGGCAACCTGTCCACGCACGTGCGCAAGCTGGAGGAGGCGGAGTACGTGACCGTCGAGAAGACCTTCGAGGGCCGCACGCCGGCCACCTACGTCGAGCTGTCGCCGGAGGGCCGGGCCGCGTTCGCCCGGTACACCCGCGCGCTCACCGACCTGCTCGGCGGTGCCCGGTGACCGGCGCGCTCGTCGAGCTGGACGGCGTCACCCGCCGGTACGGCGACGTGGTCGCGCTCGACGACGTGTCGCTGGCCGTCGGTGCCGGGGAGATGGTGGGCCTCCTGGGCCCGAACGGCGCCGGGAAGTCGACGCTGCTGTCGCTGGTGAGCGGCCTGCGCCGACCCGACGCCGGCACGGTGCGGCTGGCCGGCCGCGACCCGCGGGACCCGGCGGCGCGCGCCGGGCTCGGCACCACGCCGCAGGAGACCGGGCTGCCGTCGACGCTGCGGGTCGGCGAGGTCGTGGACCTCGTGGCCGGGCACTACGCCGACCCGATGCCGCGCGTGGAGGTGCTGGAGCGGTTCGGGCTCACGGACCTCGCCCGCCGGCAGACGGGTGGGCTGTCCGGCGGGCAGCGGCGCCGGCTGGCGGTCGCACTCTCCCTCGTCGGGCGCCCGCGGGTCGTGCTGCTCGACGAGCCGACCACCGGGCTCGACGTCGAGGCGCGCCACGTGCTGTGGGACGCGCTGCGCGACTACCAGTCCGGCGGGGCGACCGTGATCGTCACGAGCCACTACCTCGAGGAGATCGAGGCGCTCGCCCGCCGGGTGGTCGTGGTCGGCGGCGGCCGGGTGCTCGCCGACGACGACCTGCCGACGATCCTCGCGATGGCGGCCGCGCGGCGGGTGCTGGTCGAGGTGCCCGAGGCCGAGGAGCCGCGGCTCCGCGCGCTGGCCGGGGTGCTGGACGTCCGGCGCGAGGGCCGGCGCACCGTGCTGCTCGCCGGGGACGCCGACGCCGTCGTCCGGGCGCTGGTCCGCGAGGACGTGCCGTTCCGCGACCTCGAGGTCCGGGGCGCGTCGCTCGAGGAGGCGTTCCTCGCGCTCACCTCGTCGGCGTCGTCGGCCGCGTCGTCGCCCACCCCGTCCGCCACCACCGACCGGGAGACCCGATGACCACCGACGTGCCCGCCGCTGCCGCCGCCCCCGCGCCCGCCGGGACCCGGTCCTGGCTCTCGCTCGCCCTGCTGCACACCCGGTTCCAGCTGCTGGAGTCCGTGCGGGTGCCGATCGCCGTGATCGGCAACCTGCTGTTCCCGTCGCTCGCGCTGCTGTTCTTCGTGGTGCCGCAGCGCGCCGTGGCCGACGACCCGCTCGCCTCGGTCGCGGCCGTCGCCCAGCTCGGGACGTTCGCCGTGATGTCGGCGTGCCTGTTCACGCTGGGTGCGGGGGTGTCGGAGGACCGGCAGCTCGCGTTCGACCCGTACGTCCGCACGCTGCCCGCGGGCGCCGGGCCTCGGCTGGCCGGGCGGATCGTCAACGCGATCGTGTTCTGCCTCGGCGCGCAGGTGCCGGTGATCCTGATCGCGGTCCTGCTGACCTCGGCGTCGGTGACCCCGGCCCGCGGCCTCGGCGGGCTCGCGATGGTCCCGGTCGTCGCGGTGCCGTTCACGCTGCTCGGGCTCGCGATCGGCTACGCGCTGTCGGCGAAGGCGGCGATCGCGGTCGTGCAGGCGGTGCTGTTCCCGCTCGCGTTCGCGGGCGGGCTGTTCCTGCCGCCGGAGGCGTTCCCGTCCTGGCTCGACGCGCTGTCCCAGGCCCTGCCGTCCCGCGCCGCCCGCGACCTGGTCGTCGAGGTGACGACCGGGATCGAGGGCTCGCCCTGGGCACTGCCGGTGCTGCTGGCGTGGACCGCGGCGTTCGCCGCCCTGGCGGTCCTGGCGTACCGGCGCGACGAGGGCCGCAGGTTCCGCTGACCCGCGTCAGGCGCGCGCCAGCGCCGCGGCAGCCTGGGCGACGAGGTCCGGGTCCGTGACCGTCCAGCCGCCCGCGGAGCCCCCGCCGCCCGGTCCGCCGTCGCCGGCGACCGCGCGGCTCGCGGACAGGTGCACGGCGTCCACGCCGGCCGCGACGAGCACGCCGACGTCGACGGGCCGCACGCCGCCGCCGGCCATGACCTGCACGGCGCCCGCGGCGTGCTCGACCATCGCGGCGAGGCGCCGGACGCCGTCGATGCTGCGGGCCTCGCCGCCCGAGGACAGCACGCGGGTCACGCCCGCGGCGGCGAGGGCGTCCAGGACGGCGAGCGGGTCCGCCACGGAGTCGACGGCCCGGTGGAACGTGACCTCGCGGCCGTCCGCGGCCGCGACCAGCGCGGCGAGCGCGGGCTCGTCGACCCGGCCGTCCGCCGTCAGGGTGCCGACCACGACGCCGTCGACGCCGAGGTCGACCGCAGCGCGGACCTCGCGGACCTGCACGTCGAGCTCGTCGGCGTCGTAGACGAACGACCCCGGCCGCGGTCGGACCAGCACGTGCACGCCCGTCGGTGCGGCACCGCCGGCGGCGCGGGCCTCGCGCTCGGCGACCAGCGCCGCGAGCAGGCCGGCGCCCGGGGTCAGCCCGCCGGTCGCGGCGAGCGCGGCGCACACCTCGACGCGCGCGGCCCCGGCGTCGGCGGCCACCCGGTAGCCGGCCAGGTCCTGGACGGCGATCTCGAGGACGGGTCGGGACACGCTCACGGGCTCCTCCTGGGCGGCGGGGGTCGGTGCCGACCGTAGCGCCTCCGGGCGCCACCTCCTCGGGACGTCCGCGCCGGACGCGTCCGAGGAGGTGGGCCGCCGGGTCAGGCGAACCGGCGCAGCCGGAGCGAGTTCGCGACCACCAGCACCGACGAGAACGCCATGGCGGCGCCCGCGATCATCGGGTTGAGCAGGCCGAGCGCCGCGAGCGGGATCGCCGCGACGTTGTACGCGAACGCCCAGAACAGGTTCTGCTTGATGACGCGCAAGGTGGTGCGGGCCAGCCGCACCGCCTGCGGCGCCGACCGCAGGTCCCCGCGGACGAGCGTCACGTCGGCGGCCTCGATGGCCACGTCGGTCCCGGTGCCCATCGCGAGCCCCAGGTCCGCGGTGGCGAGCGCCGCGGCGTCGTTCACGCCGTCCCCGACCATCGCGACCCGCCGGCCCTCGCCCTGCAGCCGCCGGACCACGTCCACCTTGTCGGCGGGCAGCACCTCGGCCACCACGTCCGCCTCGGCGATCCCGACCGACCGGGCCACCGCGCGGGCCGCGCCCGCGTTGTCGCCCGTGAGCAGCACCGGCCGGAGCCCGAGCGCGCGCAGGTCCTCGACCGCGCGCCGCGAGCCCTCCTTGACGGGGTCCCGCAGCACGAGCACGCCGCGGGCGGCGCCGTCCCACGCGACCAGCACGGCGGTCGCGCCGTCGGCCTCGGCGGCGGCGAACCGCGCGCCCAGGTCGCCGTCGGCGGGGACGCCCTGCTCGGCGAGCCAGGCCGGTCGGCCCACCAGCACGCGACGGGACAGCCCGACGCCGGCGTGCGCCGCGCGGACCACGCCGCTGACGCCCCGCCCGGCCTCGGCCCGGAACTCGTGCACCTCGTCGGTGCCGATCCCGACGCCGTCGCCGCCGACTCCCGCGGCCTCCGGGGCGAGCCCGGTGGCGGCCTCGGCGACCGCGCGGGCGATGGGGTGCTCGGCGAGCGCCTCGACGGCCCCGGCGTACCGGAGCACCTCCCGCTGCTCGGCGCTCCGGGCCGGGGAGTCGGGACCGGGATCCGCGTCCCCGTCGCCGGGGGTGAGCACGGCGACCAGCGCCATGCGGCCCTCGGTGACGGTGCCGGTCTTGTCCAGCACGACGGTGTCGACCGCGCGGGTCTGCTCGAGGATCTCCGGGCCCTTGATGAGCACGCCGAGCTGCGCCCCGCGACCGGTCCCGACGAGCAGGGCCGTGGGCGTGGCGAGCCCGAGGGCGCAGGGGCAGGCGATGATCAGCACCGCGACCGCGGCCGTGAACGCCGTCTGCGCGGACGCGCCGGACAGCAGCCAGACCGCCAGGGTGCCGGCCGCGAGCACGAGGACGATCGGCACGAACACCGCCGAGATCCGGTCCGCCAGCCGCTGCACCGGCGCCTTGCCGGTCTGCGCGGCCGCGACGAGCCGGCCGATCTGCGCCAGCCGGGTGTCCTCGCCGACGCGCGTCGCCCGGACCACCAGGTGGCCGCCCGTGTTGATGGTCGCGCCGGTGACGTCGTCGCCGGGGCCGACGTCGACGGGCACGGGCTCGCCGGTCAGCAGGCTGGTGTCGACCGCGCTGGTGCCGGACACGACCACGCCGTCCGTGGCGACCTTCTCGCCCGGGCGCACGGCGAACTCGTCGCCCACGCCGAGCCGGTCCACGGGGACGCGCTGCTCGGTGCGCCGGCCGTCGGGGCCGGTCACGAGGAGCGCCACGTCCTTGGCGCCGAGGTCGAGCAGCGAGCGCAGGGCGTCCCCGGCCCGGCGGCGCGAGCGGTGCTCGGCGTACCGGCCGGCCAGCAGGAACGTCGTCACCACGGCCGCGACCTCGAAGTACAGCTCGGGCATGTGCGTGCCCATGCCGTCGTCGGCGGCGGGCCAGAGCGTCGGCGTCATGGTCATGCCGAGCTCGCCGGCGCCGCCGAGCAGCAGCGCCCAGAGCGACCAGCCCGTCGCCGCGACGATGCCGATCGAGACGAGCGTGTCCATCGTCGACGCGCCGTGCCGGGCCGCCCGGACCGCGGCGCGGTGGAACGGCCAGGCCGCCCACGTCGCGACCGGGAGCGCGAGCACGGTGACGAGCCACTGCCAGCCGGTGAACTGCCACGCGGGCACCATCGACAGCAGCAGCACGGGGACCGTGAGGACGGCCGCGACCCGGAGCCGGCGGCGCAGGTCGGTGCCGCGCGCGTCCGTCGGGGCGGAGGTGTCCTCGTCGGGGTCCATGTCGTGCCCCGGCGCCATGCTGTGGCCGGACAGCGCGTGCTCGGTCGGGTCCATGCCGGCCATGTCGTGCCCGGCGTGCTCCGCCCCGTGGCGCGCGGCCGTGCCGTGCTCGGCACGCTCGTCCGTCGCCGTCGCCGTCGCCGTCGCCGTCGCCGTCGCCGTCGCCGTCGCCGAGGGTGCGGTCAGGTCGCGGCTCCCGGTCACCGTCGCGTCGTACCCGGCGGCACGCACGGCGGCGACCAGCGCGTCGACGTCCGGCGTGCTGCCGTCCTCGCCCGGGGACACCTCGACGTGCGCGCTCTCGAGCGCGAGGTTCACGGTCGCCCGGGCGCCGGGGACGCGGTTGAGCCGCTTCTCGACGCGCGCGACGCAGGACGCGCAGGTCATGCCCTCGACGGCGAGATCGACGGTGCCGACCGGGGCGACGGGCAGGTCGGCGGGGGTGCGCGGGTCGTCGGCTGTCACAGCAGCGACTTCCGCGGGGTGACGGCGTAGCCGGCCTCGTCGACGGCGGCGGCGATCGCCTCGTCGGTCAGCGGCGCGTCCGACGTGACGGTGACGGGCGACGACCCGCCGGCGACCAGGTCGACCTGCACGTCGGTGACGCCGGGCAGCGCGGTGAGCTCCTCGGTGACGTGACGGACGCAGTTGCCGCAGGTCATGCCGTCGACGGCGAAGCTGGTGGTCTGGCTCATGGTGGTTCCTCTCGCGGTGCGGGTCGGGGGGATCAGGAGCGGACGAGCCGGGCGATGGCCTCGGAGGCCTCGCGGACCTTCTCGGCGCCGGCCTCCTCGGACTGCCGGGCCGCGTCGACGACGCAGTGGCCCAGGTGGTCCTCGACGAGACCGATGCTCACGGCCTGCAGCGCCTTGGTCACGGCGGCGACCTGGGTCAGGACGTCGATGCAGTAGACGTCCTCGTCGACCATGCGCGCGATGCCGCGCACCTGCCCCTCGATGCGCTTGAGGCGCTTGAGGTAGTCGTCCTTGTCGCCGCTGTACCCGTGCATGTCCGCTCCCTCCGGGCGAGGCGCGACCGCACCCCGTCACGAGACTGAACGCTATACCCCCTGGGGGTATTCCGTGGGGACCGAGGTCCCGGTGGGCGGCCAGTCGGTGGCGGCGTCCGGGGACGTCCGGATGCGGGCGGCCCACTCGTCGAGCGTCTCGACCTCGCGTGCGCCGGGGTCGTCCTCGAGCCGGCGGAGCAGCCGGAAGTCGTCGACGCCGATGAGGACCGCGACGAGCTCGCCGTAGCGCCACAGCCCCACGCGCCCGTGCCCGAACGCCACCTCGTTCACCATGGACGCGAGGTGGGTCCGGAACTCCCGCGCCGTCGCTTCTCTCGTGATCGTGTGCATGCCTCGACGCTAGGGCCCGGGAGCGGCGTCACGGCGGTCGTCCCCAGGCGGATTCGCCACTGCTGGTGGCGCTCGGGGCGGCTGGTGGGTGCACCGTGTACGCGGCGTGATCTGGCGGACTCGGCGTTCATTCTGGGCGTGAGTACACCAGGTACGCGGTGAGCGCGGTGCACGCGAACGCGAGCTCCAGGGTTCCTCGACGGCTCGGGGCGGCACGGTGGACGCACGCGGAGAACGGACCCGGTACCGCTGCGCCGAGCCGGCGTGCGGGCAGGGCGCGGTCCGCCCGCGCTGCACGACACCGTGTACGCACGCTCAGATTGAAGGTCGGATCCGCTCGGGTACGCCGTGTACGCACGCTCAGGTTGGAGGTCGGGTCCGCTGGGGTACGCCGTGTACGCACGCTCAGATTGGGAGTCGGGTCCACTGGGGTGCGTGTACGCGCGCGCGGGCCGCGGGCCGCGGGCCGCGGGGTGCGCGGGGCGCGGACCGCGGGGGGTGCGGGGCGCGGAGCGCCGGTCGGGCCGGGGTGCGGTGCGGCGCCGCGTCCCGGGGGGTCAGAGACCGCTGCGGCGGGCGAAGGCGCGGGCGTCGACGCCGCGGAGGTCGCAGAACTCGCGCACCGGACCGGTCAGCAGCAGGTCCACGTGCCGGAGGTCGGCGACGGTGCGGGCGCCGAGCAGCGTCATGATGTCGCCGACCTGGGTCAGCCAGGACTCGATGCGGGCGACCAGGGCGGCCTCGCCGTCGGTGAGCAGCGTGCGGAGGAACCCGCCCGCGACGCCGACCGCCGTGGCGCCGAGCGCGAGCGCGCGGACGACGTCGAGCGGGTGCCGGACGCCGCCGGACGCCAGGAGGTCGACCCCGTCGACCGACGAGGCGTCGAGCAGACCCTCCACGGCGGACTGGCCCCAGGACGCGAGGTAGTCCATGCCGCCGTCGGTGCGGCGCGCGGACTCGATGGCGGTGAAGTCGGTGCCGCCGCGGCCGGAGACGTCGACGGCGGCGACGCCGAGGTCGCGCAGCCGCTCGACGGTGCCGCGGCTCATGCCGGCGCCGACCTCCTTGACGACCACGGGGACGTCCACGCCGTCGACGATCGCCGCGATGTTGTCGGCCCAGCGCGTGAAGTCGCGGTCGCCCTCGGGCATGACGATCTCCTGCGCCGGGTTCACGTGCACCTGGAGGCCGTCGGCGCCGAGGATCTCGACGGAGCGGCGCGCCTGGGCGGGCGTGAGGTTCGCGTTGACGTTCGCGAGCACGAAGCCGTCCGGGTTGAGGTCGCGCAGCACCCGGAACGACGGGATCGCGGCGGGCTCGCGGTGCAGGATCCCGGTGGAGCCGGACGCGATCGGCACGCCGGTCTCCCGCGCGGCGACCGCGAGGGCGCGGTTGATCGTGGCGGTGTGGGCGGTGCCGCCGGTCATGCCGTTGATGTAGAGCGGCACGGGCCAGTCCAGCACCCGGCCGGCCGTCCGCAGCGAGACCTGCGCCCGGTCCCCCGCCGCCAGCGGGTGGTTCATCGGGCGGACGTGGTCGAAGTCGCTCGGGCCGGGCTCGGCGTGCTGCGCGACGGCCAGGCGGACGTGGTCGTCCTTGCGGCGCGCGTCCTGCTCGGCAGGAGTCCCCCCGGCGGCGGGCGCCCCGGCGGCACCGGCGACCGGCTGGTCCTGGCCCGACAGGTGCGCGTCCTCGGGGCTCATCGGGCGTCCCCGGCGTCGCACGGCTGCTGCACGCGGAGCGACAGGTGCCGCACGTCGGACAGCTCCCAGTCGCGCAGCATCGGCTCGAGGTCGGTGTCGGCGTCGACCAGCACGATGCCGCAGTCGCCCCCGCCCGCCCCGGACGACTTCGCCGCCGCGCCCACGCTCTCGGCCGTCTCGCACAGCGTGCGCAGCGCGGGGGTCTCGATGTCGACGCCGGCGGCGCGCGCCAGCGAGGTGAGCAGCCCGCGCGCGCGGTGGATCTGCGCCTTGGCGGCGGGGGCGTCGTCGCGCTCGATGGCGTCGGCCAGCGCGTCCACGCACTCCCGGGAGGCGGCGAGGAAGTCGGGGTAGTGGGCCTCGGCGGCGCCCTTGCGGGACTGCATGCGCTCGACCAGGCGGGTGGTCGACGCGGGGACGCCCGTCCAGCCGACGACGAGCCGCATGGTGCGGGGCGTCGGGAGCCGCCGGACGGACAGGCCGGGCCAGTCGGCGTCGAGCAGCGCGGACAGGGGCCGCCGGGCGCCCGACGACTCGGCGGCGGCCTGGGCGGTGCGCAGCCAGTCGCGGTCGAGCGCGGCGTACCGGATCCACCCGCCGTACAGGCTCGCCGCGACGTCGCCGCCGGAGCCCATGGGGTTCACCGCCACGGTCGCGAGCAGCGCGAGCCGCAGCAGCCGGTCGGTCGGCAGGTCGAGCGCGTAGAACCGGTCGAGCGCCCGCACGGTCGCGGCGGTGACGGCCGCCGACGACCCGAGGCCGAACTTGCGGCCCGACTGGTCGTCGAGCTCGGAGGTGATCGTGATGTCGTAGAAGCCGAGCTCGCGGCCCTGCTCCGCGGCGAACCGCTCCACGACGTCGATCGCCGCGAGCACGTAGTCGAACGGACGGCTGTCGTGGTCGAGCACGACCCGGCCGCCGTCGCGGCGCCAGACGACCGGCAGCCGGCCGTACTGGTCGGAGGCGATGGACCCGGCGCCCTCGGCACGCGCCAGCCGCACGGTCACGTGCCGGTCGACGGCGACGAGCACCGCGGGGTACCCGGCCTCGACGACGGCGTACTCGCCGGCGACGAACAGCTTGCCGGGGGCGCTGACCTCGATGGGGGCCTCGGTGGGTGCCGGGGCCCCGGCGACGGGCGCGGTCACGCAGCACCTCCCGTCGTCACGCGCAGGTCCGGCCCGGGTCGCGCGGTCACCACGCGGCGGGTGCCGCCCTCGGACAGCGCCTCGGCGACGGCGGCCAGGTCGCGGCCGGCGCACAGCACCTTGACGTTCGGCCCCGCGTCGATGGTCGCCCAGCACGGCAGGCCGTCGGCGCGCAGCGCCTGCACCTGGTCGAGCACGCCGACGGTGTGCGCGGTCCAGTACCGGACCGGCGGGCGCGCGCCGAGCATCGTCGCGTGCATCCGCAGGGCGTTCGACTCGGCCAGCGCGCCGAGGGTCGGCAGGTCGCCGGCGCGCACGGCGTCGAGCATCAGCGCGACGTCGACCTCGGTCGACTCGGTCCAGGACGGGAAGAACGGGGAGGTCTCGACGGTGCGGCGCATGGCCTCGCGCGACGAGATCGACTTGGGCCCGGCGTCGAGCACGACCACGGCCATCGCCGGGTCGAGCGGGCCGCCCGCCTCGCCACCCGGCACGGGCTCGGCGAACGACGAGGCGTCGTCGGTGCCCGCGTGCCAGACCACCAGGCCGCCGAAGACCGAGCGCGCCGCCGACCCGGAGCCGCGGCGGGCCAGCCGGGAGAGCGCGCGGGGGTCGAGGTCCAGCCCGTACGCGGCGGCCGCGGCCCCGGCGAGCGCGGCGAACCCGCTCGCGGACGACGCCAGGCCCGCCCCGGTCGGCACGGTCGAGACGGACGTGACCGAGGCGTGCACGGACGAGCCGGCGAGCGAGCGCACCAGGTCGAGGAACCGCCGGACCCGCACGACCTCGCCGTCCGACATCGGCCGGCCGTCGAGCGTGCCGGAGTCCTCCGACGCGGCGGGGTCGAGCGTCACGGTGGTCGTCGCGTGGAACGCGTCGAGCGTGAGCGACAGGCTGGACGTCGCGGGCAGCGCCAGGGCCTCGTCGCGCTTGCCCCAGTACTTGGCGAGCGCGATGTTCGCGTGCGCGACGGCGGTCGCGGAGTCAGTCATCCGAGGGGCACCTGGGCGGAGGGGGCGGCGGGGCGCCGCGCGTCGGTCCGGTGCAGCCACGTGCGCGCCGCTCCCGCGCGGCGCAGGGCAGCGGCGATCGTACCAGCGGAGGCGGCGTCGGCCGCGAGCGCCAGCATGCATCCGCCCTGGCCACCGCCGGTGAGCTTGGCGCCGAGGGCGCCGGCCGCGAGGGCCGCGCCGACCAGGCGGTCCAGCTCGGGGGAGGAGACGCCGAGCTCCGCGAGGGCGCCGTGCGCGCGGGTCATCCGCGCGCCCAGCTCCGCGGGCCGGTCGAGGGCCAGGTCGTCGACCACGTCCCGGGTGATCGCCCCGAGCTCAGCGATCAGCTCCGCGCCCCGTGCGGGGTGCCGGTCCCGGAACGACCGGACGTCGGCGACCGCGACCCGGGTGCGTCCGTGCACGCCGGTGTCGGCGACGACGAGGTGCGCGCGCAGCGCGAGGTCGAGCGGGCGGATCTCGCCGGCCTGGAACCACACCGGCTCGGTCGAGGCGGTGGTGCGGGCGTCCAGCCCGCTGGGGTTGCCGTGCGCCACCCGCTCGCCGACCTGCACGAGGTCGAAGTGCTCCTGCGGGGTCAGCCTGCGGCCGGCCAGGTCGGCCAGCGCGAGCGCGAGCGCCCCGGCGGTGGCGGCGCTGGACCCGAGCCCGCGGGCGGCGGGGATCGTGGACTCGGTGGACAGCACGATGTCCCGGTGCGGCAGGCCGAGGTGGTCGAGCGTGGCCTCGACGGCGGCGACCGGGGCGGCGAGCTGCTCGGGGGCGTCGGACAGCGCGCCGGAGTACAGCACGGACTCGAGCGCCAGCGGCCCCTCCTCGCGCCGGGCCACGGCGCGCATCGGCAGGCTCGCCAGCGGCAGCGCGATCGCGGGCTCGCCGTACACGACGGCGTGCTCGCCGACCAGGATCGCCTTCGCGCGGGTGTGCCCCGTCCCGGTGGCGCGCGGGGCGCCCGGGCCGGTGCTGCGCGGGTTCGAGCTCGAGATGGTCCGACTCCTCACATCAGGTGCGCCACGAACCACGGGGCCGCGTACAGCGACATGAACTGCACCCCGAAGTTGACGCCCAACCGGTTCAGCGTGCCGCAGGTCAGCCCGACCAGCAGCACGGCGAAGACGTTGACGAGCCCCGCGTCCAGGTAGGCGAGGAGCAGCACGAACACGATGAACAGCGCCAGCACGGCCTCGTGCGGGACGTACCGGGTCACGAGCGCGGTGAGCCGGAACGAGTACCGGACCGCCAGCACGTAGGACAGCACCAGGGCGAGCGCCCCGCCGACCACCACCGCGACCACGAACTGCGACGTCGACAGCAGCTGGTGCAGGTTGTTGTCGAGCGTGAGCACGGGCGGCGCGTTGAAAAGCGCGTTCGCGGGGCCGACGGCGACGGGCGACAGCGGCAGCCCGACCGCCAGCAGCGGGATGATCACGCCGGCCAGGTACGTCGAGTGCGCCAGCGCGGCCATCGAGGTGATCGCCCGGGACGACCGCTCGACGGGCTGCTGGGCCCGGGCGCCGGACGCCTCGCCCATGAGCAGCGTGAGGGCGACCGGGCTGAGGAAGAACAGCGGCGTCGACGCGGCGGAGACCGTGGCCGAGGCGCCGAGCTCGGCCTTGGTCAGCAGCCGGCGCGGGCTCAGCGGGGCGCCCTTCAGCTCCGAGCGCGTGATGACGACGGGCGTGCGGCCGGCGCGGGGGAGCGCGGCGCGCAGCGTCGGGTTGAGCAGCGTCGCCAGGCTGAGCAGCAGCGGGCCGGCGGTGATCGACAGGAAGAACGACACCGTGATCGTGCCGTCCTCGGGCAGCACGCCGGTCTGCCGGTACAGCGCCTGCACTCCCTGGAACAGCAGGCCGAGCGGGATGATCGCGAGCAGCGACAGCACCTTGTTCTTCCCGATCAGCGCCAGGACCACCGCGCCGCCGACGAACAGCAGCGACCCGTACTCCCGGAGCTGGTCGGCGAACGGCGTGATCGCGCTCGCGATCAGCAGCGCCAGCGGCACCGAGATCAGCGTGCCGACCACCGACCCCGCCGCCATCTTGCGGATCGTCTCCGCGGCGCGGCCCTCCCGCTTGAGCAGGAGAGCGTGGTCGATCATCGGCGCGGAGAGCACGCCGCCGGGCAGGCCGACCAGCGCGGTCGGGATCGAGTTCGTGAGGTTCAGCGTCACGACCGCGGCGATGAAGAACGCCAGCACGACCTGCGGGTCGGTGCCCGCCAGGACGAGCGCGAGCGTCACGGGCAGCAGCACCGACGTCTCGTCGGTGCCGGGGATGAACCCGATCAGCGTGTACAGCGCGACGGCCGCGAGGGCGGCGGCGACCATCGGCAGCAGCAGGGAGAGGTCCACGGAGGTCTTTCGGTGCGGGGCGCCCGTCCGGATGGGTGGCGGCGGGCGCGGCGGCTGGCGCGCGGGGGGCGGCGCGCGGCGGGGTGCGGGCGGCGTCAGGCCGGTGGCGGCCCCGCGTCCACGTCCTCGTCGGCGACGATCCGCACGTCCCGCTTGGGCCGGATCAGCACGACCGCGGCGACGAACCCGACGACGGAGCCGCCGAGGCCCCAGAAGAACTCGGACGAGCCGAGCGCGCGCCCGACGACGACGGCGCCGACCGTCGCGGCGGCGGTGACCGCGAGCGCCAGGAGCAGGTCGCGCATCGACACGCGGTCGCCCCAGATCTCGACGTACTGCTCGTCGTCGCTGCTCACGTTCCTCCTCAGGTCCGGACCGCCACCCTAGGACTCCCGCTGCGGGGAGCCTGTGCGGCGGTTGTGCGCGCGACGTGGACGTGCGGGTCGGAGCGCGGGTGGCCGACGGCCACTGTGGGGTGACCCGGCCCGTGGGGGCAACTCGGGGCGACGCGCCGGGGGCCGACACGCCGACGGTTCACCCGCTCCGGTGGCGGTCCGCCGCAGGGTGCGGACGATGGATGAGCATGAGCGACCAGACGACCCCCCAGGACCCGCAGACCCAGCACCCGGAGCCCGAGCAGCCGGCCCAGAACATCCCGCACCCCGGCCTGACGGACGACATGCCGCAGCAGCCCGACCACGGCGAGGAGTCGTACGTCGGCTCCGGCCGGCTCGAGGGGAAGCGCGCGCTGATCACCGGCGGCGACTCCGGCATCGGCCGCGCCGTCGCCCTGGCATTCGCCCGCGAGGGCGCGGACGTCGCCATCTCCTACCTCCCGGACGAGGAGGAGGACGCGCAGGAGACGGTCCGGCTGATCGAGGACGCCGGCCGCCGCGCGCTCACCCTGCCCGGCGACATCCGCGACGAGGCGTTCTGCTCGGAGCTGGTGCAGCGCACCGTGTCCGAGCTCGGCGGGCTCGACGTGCTCGTCAACAACGCGGCCTTCCAGATGTCCCAGGACAACGGGCTGCTGGACCTCACGACCGAGCAGCTCGACCGCACGTTCAAGACGAACCTGTACGCGATGTTCTGGATCACCAAGGCCGCGCTCCCGCACCTGCAGCCGGGGTCGAGCATCATCAACACCACGTCGGTGCAGGCGTACGAGCCCAGCCCGCAGCTCATCGACTACGCGACCACCAAGGCCGGCATCCTCAACTTCACCAAGGCGCTGGCGCAGCAGGTCGCCGAGCAGGGCATCCGGGTCAACGCCGTCGCACCCGGGCCGATCTGGACCCCGCTGATCCCCGCGACGATGCCGGCGGAGAAGGTGAAGGAGTTCGGCGCGGACACCCCGCTGGGCCGCGCGGGCCAGCCGGCGGAGCTCGCCCCGGCGTACGTGTTCTTCGCGAGCCAGGAGAGCAGCTACATCACCGGCGAGCGCATCGGCGTCACGGGCGGCCGCACCCTGGCCTGACCTCGATCCGCCGAGGTCGAGCGTTCCCGCCGAGGTCGAGGGTCTCCGGCCGGCCCACGCGCCGAAACCCTCGACCTCGGCGTCAGGCCGCCAGGGCGCGGGCGCGGAGCAGGACCGCGTCGAGCATGTCCGGGGTCAGGCGGCCGGTGAAGGTGTTCTGCTGGCTGACGTGGAAGCAGCCCAGCAGGGTCAGCCGATCACCGGTCGCCGGGCGCTCCAGCACCACCTCGGCGCCGTGGCCGAACCGCGGGCGCGGGCGCGGCACCGCCCAGCCCTGCTCGGCGAGCGTGCGGAGCAGCGCGTCCCAGCCGAACGCCCCGAGCACCAGGGCGACCCGCGGACGGACGATCTCCAGCTCCCGCGCCAGCCACGGCCCGCAGCGGTGCCGCTCCTCGGGCAGCGGCTTGTTGTCCGGCGGCGCGCAGTGCACGGGCGCCGTGATCCGGACGCCCGTGAGCGTCAGCCCGTCGCCGACGTGCGTCGAGGTCGGCTGAGAGGCCATGCCCACGCGGTGCATCGCGGCGAACAGGAAGTCGCCGGACCGGTCGCCGGTGAACATCCGGCCGGTCCGGTTGGCGCCGTGGGCGGCGGGCGCGAGGCCCACGACCAGCACGGGCGCGTCGGGGTCCCCGAAGCCGGGCGCTGGGCGGGCCCAGTACTCCTGGTCCCGGTAGGCGGCGCGCTTCACGGTCGCGACGTGCTCCCGCCAGGCGACCAGCCGCGGGCAGGCGCGGCACTCGACCACGGCGCCGTCGAGCTCGGCGAGGTCGCGCGCGCCGGGCGCGCTCGCGGCGGGGAACCCGGGGTCGTCGGGCAGCGCGGACGGGACCACGCGCGTCAGGCGAACCGGTCCGGGTCGCCCGCGCCCGCGCGGACCACCTCGGGGTAGCCCTCCGACCAGTCGACGACCGTCGTCGGCTCCGCGGACACCTCGCCCGCCTCGATCACCGCGTCGACGACGTGGTCGAGCTCCTCCTTGACCGTCCAGCCGTCGGTCTGCGGCTCGGTGTCGCCCGGGAGGATCAGGGTCGAGGACAGCAGCGGCTCGCCGAGCTCGTGCAGGATCGCCTGCACCACCCGGGAGTCCGGGATGCGCACGCCGACGGTCTTCTTCTTGGGGTGCGCCAGCCGCCGGGGGACCTCCTTGGTCGCCGGCAGGATGAACGTGTACGGCCCCGGGGTGGCGGCCTTGATCGCCCGGAACGGCGCGTTGTCGAGCCGCACGAGCTGCCCGAGCTGGGCGAAGTCGGTGCACATGAGCGTGAAGTGGTGCTTGTCCGTCAGGTGCCGGATCGCGCGGATCCGGTCGGCGCCGGTGTGGCTCTCCATCCGGCAGCCGAGCGCGTACCCGGAGTCGGTCGGGTAGGCGATCAGGGCGTCGTCGCGCAGCAGCTGCACGACCTGGCCGATCGACCGGACCTGCGGGTCGTGGGGGTGGACGTCGAAGAACCGGGCCATGCGGTCGAGGGTGGCACGGCGCCCGCGCGCCGACCACCCCGGGATCGGCGGCCGCGGGTCAGCCCAGCACCGCCACCAGGAAGTCGGCGTCCGGCCCGAACGGCCGCAGGTCCCAGGTCGCGAACCGGTGCTGCACGACGAACCCCGCGGCCGCGGCGTCGGCGTCGAGCGCCTCGAACGCGTACCCGCGCCCCGCGCCGAACCCGACGGCCAGCCGTCCGCCGGGCGCGAGGTGCGCGCGGATCCGCCGCAGCACCTCGGCCTCCGTCCCCGGGGCGACGAACGTCAGCACGTTGCCCGCCATGATCGCGACGTCGAACGGCTCGGCGACACCCGCCGCGGGCAGGTCCAGCTCGGCGAGGTCGCCGACGTGCCAGTCGCCCTCGGGGTGGTCGGCGCGCGCGGCCTCGACGAGCAGCGGGTCGACGTCGACCCCGACGACGGTGTGGCCCCGGAGCGCGAGCTCGCCGCCGACCCGGCCCGGCCCGCAGCCGGCGTCCAGCACGCGGGACCCGCGGGGCACCATCGCGTCGATCATCCGGGCCTCGCCGGCCAGGTCGGCGCCCTCGGCCGCCATGGTGCGGAACCGCTCGACGTACCAGGCGGACCGGTCGGGGTTCTGCTGGCCGATCTGCTCCCACCGGGTGGGCTGGCGCATGGAGGCTCCTCGGGGACGGCGGCTGACGGGGCGCGGACCCGAGCCTAGGCGCGCCACCTACGCTCTCCGGCCCCGCCCACCACGATCGGGGCAGGCGGGGCCGGAGAGCGGAGGGCGGACGCAGCCGCCCGCTGCGGCCGCCGGGGCGTCAGCGGTGGACGGCCTTCGTCGCCTTCTTCGCCGCCTTCGCCCCGGCCTTCTTCGCCGACGACGTCAGGGTGTCGATCAGGTACGACGCCGCGGCGCCCAGGATGACGACGTCCTTCGCGATCCCGACCCCGTCCGGGTTCGGTCGCGGGTCGCCCTCGCCGCGGTGCAGCGCCGGCGTGCGCAGGTACATGCCGACGAGCGCGGCGGAGAACGCGGTGAACCCGGTGGCGACGACGACGCGCGGCAGCACCGGGACCAGCAGCGCGGTGCCGAGGCCGACCTCGGCCGCGGCGAGCCCGGTCGTGAACGTCTTCGGGTCCACGCCGGACAGGAACGGATACGCGCCCGCGGCGGTGCCGTGCAGGCCCGTCGCGGTCTCCTCGTCGGCGCCGAGCTTGTCGAGGCCGGAGTTCAGGATGTACGCGCCGGCGCCCAGGCGCAGCGGCAGGTGGCGGAGCTTCACGCGGTCCTCCTCGGGGGTGGTGGTGCCTCGACGCTACGACCGCGCGCCGGGACCCGCAGGGCGACGCCTTGACTTCGAGCGCACTCCAAGGAGGACCGTCGCGGACATGAGCCTCACCACCCGCACCCTCGGCAGCGCCGCGCACGGCACCGCCCTCACCGTCTCCGCCCTCGGGCTCGGCTGCATGGGCATGTCCGAGTTCTACGGGGCCACCTCCGCGCCCGGCTCCGACCAGGAGCGCGAGTCGGTCGCCACGATCCACCGCGCGCTCGACCTCGGCGTCACGCTGCTCGACACCGCCGACATCTACGGCCCGCACACCAACGAGCGCCTGGTCGGCCGCGCGATCGCCGGCCGCCGCGACGAGGTCGTGCTCGCCACCAAGTTCGGCATCGTCCGCGACCCCGACCCGACGGTGACCCGCCGCGCCGTCGACGGGCGCCCCGAGTACGTCCGCGCGGCGCTGGACGCCAGTTTGCAGCGGCTCGGCGTCGACCACGTGGACCTGTACTACATGCACCGGATGGACCCGAAGGTCCCCGTCGAGGACACCGTGGGCGCGCTCGCGGAGGCGGTCCAGGCCGGCAAGGTGCGGCACCTCGGGCTGTCCGAGGCAGGGCCCGCGACGATCCGTCGGGCGCACGCCGTGCACCCGATCACCGCCGTGCAGACCGAGTACTCGCTGTGGACCCGGGACGTCGAGGCCGAGGTGCTGCCGACGCTGCGTGAGCTCGGCATCGGCCTGGTGCCGTACTCGCCGCTGGGCCGCGGGATGCTCACCGGGGCCATCGCGGCGCCGGACGACCTCGCGGCCGACGACTTCCGGCGGGCGAACCCCCGGTTCGCCGGGGAGGCGTTCGACGCCAACCGCGCGCTGGTCGAGCGGGTGCAGGCGCTCGCGGCCGAGCGCGGCGTCACGGCGGCCCAGCTCGCGCTCGCGTGGGTGCTGGCCCAGGGCGACGACGTCGTGCCGATCCCGGGCACCCGCCGGGTCCGCTACCTCGAGCAGAACGTCGCGGCCGCCGACGTGCGGCTGACGGCCGAGGACCTCGCGGCGCTCGCGGCCGCCGTGCCGCCGCAGGCCGTCGTCGGCGACCGGTACCCCGACATGTCGACCATCGGGCGGTGAGCGGCGCATGCTGAGGGGCGTGACCGAGGAGAGCCGCACCCTCACCATCGCCGAGGCCGCCACGGCGACCGGGCTGACCCCGCACACACTCCGGTACTACGAGCGCGACGGGCTGCTGCTCGACGCGGTCGAGCGCGCGTCCTCGGGGCACCGCCGGTACACCGAGCGCGACCTCGGCTGGATCCACCTGCTCACCCGGCTGCGTGCCACCGGCATGCCGATCCGGGAGATCCGGGAGTACGCCGACCTGGTGCGGCAGGGCGAGGGCACCGAGCCGCAGCGGATGGCGCTGCTGCAGGCGCACCGGGACGCGGTGCGGGCGCAGCTGGCGGAGGTGACCGAGCACCTCGCGGCGATCGAGATGAAGATCGACGTCTACGCGGGGCGGCTGGGGTCGGGCGCTCCGGTGCCGGAGGCGGCCGCGGCGGCGGGCTGAGGGGCGCCGCCGCGTCACACCGGCGCCAGGTGCCCCGGCCGGACCTCGTAGTCCCCGGGCGCCAGCACCACCTCGCCCCGCCCGCCGGTCAGCGCGCGCAGGTCGAGCGCGTACCGGACCACCTCGGCCTCCGGGACGACCGCCTCGATCCGGACCCGGCCGTCGTCGGTCGTGCTGCTCGAGCTGATCCGCCCGCGCCGCCCGGAGAGGTCGCCGAGCACGTCCCCCTGCGCCTCGGGCGGCACGACGACCGTGACCCGCAGCGTCGGCTCCAGCAGCACGGTGCCGGCGGAGGCGAGCGCGGCGCGGACGCCGGCGGCGGTGGCGGTGCGGAACGCCATGTCCGAGGAGTCGACGGCGTGCGCCTTGCCGTCGTGGACCTCGACCTGGACGTCGACGACGGGGTGCCCGAGCGGCCCGCCCGCGGCCAGCGCCTCGGCGGCACCGCGCTCGACGGCGGGCAGGTAGGACCGCGGCACCGCGCCGCCGACCACCGAGTCGACGAACGCGAAGCCCGACCCCGGGGGCAGCGGGCTGAGCCGCAGCTGCACGACGGCGAACTGCCCGTGCCCGCCGGACTGCTTCTTGAGCCGACCCTCGGCCTCGGCGGCGCGGGCGATCGTCTCCCGGTACGCGATCCGCACCGGCTCGGTGGTGACGTGCACGCCGAACACCCGGGCCAGCCGCTCGACGGCCACCGCGAGGTGCGCGTCGCCGAGCCCGCGCAGGACCGCCTGGTGCGCGGTGCGCTCCACGACGAGGGTCGGGTCCTCGGCGGCGAGCCGGGTGAGCGCGCCGGACAGCTTGTCGTCGTCGGCCTGGCTGACCGGGACCAGCGCGAGGCCGAGCACGGGCGGCCGGGCGGGCAGCGTCGCGGGCCGGACCGGCTGGGCGCGCGTGGCGAGCAGCGTGCCGGTCGGGGCCGAGCCGAGCTTGGCGACCGCGGCGATCCCGCCCGCCGCGACCGCGTCGACCGGCAGGTGCTCCCGGCCCCGGAGCCGGAACAGGCCGTGCAGCCGCTCCTCGGTGCCGGCGGCGGTCGTCAGCCGGTCACCCGAGCGCACGGTGCCGGACAGCACCTTGAACACCGACACCTGGCCGACGAACGGGTCGGCCACGGTGCGGAACACGTGCAGGACCGTCTCACCGGCCGGGTCGGCGGGCAGCTCGGTCTCCGCGCCGTCGTCGGGGCCGCCGCCCCCGACCCGCAGCCGCGCGGGCCGGTCGGTCGGCGCCGGGCCGATCTCGCACACGAGGTCCGCGAGCCGGTCGATGCCGACCCCGGTGGCCGCGGAGGCGACCAGGACGGGCACGGCGCCCCCGGAGGCGACCTCGCGGGCCAGCGTGCGCTCGAGGTCCACCGGGCCGGGCTCGTCGCCGGACAGGTACCGCTCCAGCTGGTCGTCGTCGTGGGCGACGATCTCCTCCGTCACCTCGCCGTGCAGGCGGTGCTCCTCGTCGGCGACGTCGGCGGGGAGGTCGCAGTCGCGGTGCCGGCCGTCGGCGCCGTAGTCGAACCCGCGGTCCGAGAGCACGTCGGCGACGCCGTGCAGCGCCTGCTCCTCGCCGAGCGGCAGCTCCAGCGGCAGCACCGCGGCGGCGTCGTGCCCGGTGCGGACGGCGAGGTCACGCACCTGGTCGAGCACCCGGTGGAAGTCGGCGCGGGCACGGTCCTCCTGGGAGACGACGACGAGGCGGGGGATCCCCGCCTCGTCGCACCTGCGCCACGCCGCCTCCGTCCCGGACTGGACCCCGTCGACGGCGCTCACCACCACCACCGCGAGGTCCGCGACCGCGAGCGCCGCGTCCACCGCCCCTGCGAAGTCCGGAGCCCCCGGGGTGTCCAGGAGGGTCATCCGGTGCGGGCGGCCCTGGCTGCACGTCCAGTCGAGGTCGGCCACGCCGAGCGCCACGGAGGAGCCGCGGGCCACCTCCTCCGGTTCGTGGTCGCAGACCGTCGAGCCGTCCTCGACCCGGCCGGCGCGGGGGACGGCCCCCGCGCGCAGCAGCAGGGCCTCGGCGAGTGTCGTCTTGCCGGATCCGGCGTGGCCGACGAGCGCCACGTTCCGGACCGTCGGCGTCGTTGCCGCGTCCATCGCACGTCCTTCTGGATCGGTGCCGGGACGGCCAGGCTAACCACGCGGGTCGCGGGAACGACAGGGACCTCGGTCGCTGGTGCGACCGAGGTCCCTGTGCTGCGCGTGCCCCCGCCGGGTGCGATCAGGACGCGGAGAGGATGTCCACCACGAAGACCAGCGTCGAGTTCGCCGGGATGCTGCCCGACTCCTGGTCGCCGTAGCCCAGCTCCGGCGGGATGATCAGCAGCACCTGGCTGCCGACCGTCTGGCCGACCAGGCCCTGCTGCCAGCCCTGGATGACGTTCGTCAGCGGGAAGGTCGTGGCCGAGCCGCGCTCCCAGGACGAGTCGAACGAGGTGCCGTCCCAGAGCCAGCCGCTGTACTGGACGGTGAGGGTCTGGCCCGCCTCGACGGCCGCGCCCGCGCCCTGGATCAGCGGCTGCACGACCAGCTCGGTCGGCGGGTCGGTGTCGAGCGGCTCGATCGACGGCGCGCCGTCCTCGTCGAGCGTGACGGTCGGCAGGCCCTCGGGCAGCGGGGTGACCGCGGTGCCCTCGGCGCGGGTCGGGACCGCCTCGGTGCCGACGACCTCGACCGCGAGCAGCGACGTCATGCCGTTGGCGGGGTTCGCGAACAGCAGGCGCGCGCCGATCTGCTGGCCGACGAGCTCGTCGAGCAGCACCGGCGGCAGGTTGTCGCTGGTCGCGAGGTACTGCTGCGGCTCGGCGCCGTAGGTGCCGCCGAGGGTGCTGCCGTCCTCGCCGCTCACCGCGGCGATGTTGACGGTGACCAGGTCGCCCTCGGCCACGGTGTCGCCCGTGCCGGGGGTGACGACCCGCGCGACCGGGGCGGACACCGAGAACGGCTGCTCGAAGTCGAACGCGGGCTCCTGGCCGGCGTCGCCGGTGAGGGTCACGGCCTCCAGCGCGGCGACGTCCTCGGCGGACGCGGTCGCAGCGGCCGTGGCGGACTCGGAGGCGCTGGGGGAGGCGGAGTCGTCGGAGCCCCCGTCGCTGCACGCGGCGAGCAGCAGCAGGGACGCGGCGAGGAGGGTGGCGGCCGTACGGCGCACGTGCTCGTCCTTCGATCGGGTGCGGGTTGCGGTGGGCCATCGTAGGCGCCCCCGCTGTGGCACTCCCGGGCCCGGTGCCCGGGTGCGGTGGTTCAGGGCCGCGCGACCATCGCGTCCGCGTGCCGCACGATCCAGCCCATCAGCGGCAGGAGGTGGTCGGCGAGCTCGCGGCCGAGCGGGGTGAGCGAGTAGTCGACCCGCGGCGGGATCGACGGGGTGGCCTCGCGGAGCACCAGGCCGTCGGCCTCGAGCGTGCGGAGCGTCGAGGCCAGCATCTTCTCGCTGATGCCCTCGACCAGCCGGCGCAGCTCACCCCAGCGGAGCGTGCGCTCGGACAGCGCGACCAGGACGAGCACGCCCCACTTGCTGGTCACGTGGTCCAGCACGACCCGGCTCGGGCACGCGGAGGCGAGGACGCCGTCCGTGAGCAGGTCGCCCAGAACAGATCCGGAGACTGTCCGGGCCGTGTCCTCGATGCTTACCGTCATGCCAGTACCTTACGCGAAAGTGGGTACCGGCGACCGGGAAGGGTGGGCAGCGGTCGGCCGTTGGGGCAGGTGCCGGACGCGTCAGGCGGCCGGCCACGCCCACCTCGGAGGAGCTCCACCATGTCGATCGTCGTCACCGGCGCCACCGGCCACCTCGGCCGCCTCGTCGTCACCCACCTGCTCGCCGACGGCGTCCCGGCCGACCAGATCGTCGCCGCCGGCCGCCGCACCGAGACCCTCGCGGACCTCGCCGAGCGCGGCGTGCGCGTCGCGACGCTCGACTACGGGCAGCCGGAGACGATCGCGGTCGCGCTCGAGGGCGCCGAGACCGTGCTGCTGGTGTCGGGCAGCGAGGTCGGGCAGCGCGTCGAGCAGCACCGCGCCGTGATCGACGCCGCGAAGGCCGCCGGCGTGGGTCGCCTCGTCTACACCTCCGCGCCGAAGGCCGACACCTCGCCGCTGGTGCTCGCCCCGGAGCACAAGGCCACCGAGGAGATCCTCCGCGCGTCCGGTCTGACGTTCACGATCCTGCGGAACGGCTGGTACACCGAGAACTACCTCGGCGACGTGCAGCAGGCGCGGGAGACCGGTGAGATCGTCGGCTCGTTCGGCGACGGCCGGGTGGCGTCCGCGCCGCGCGACGACTTCGCCGCGGCGGCCGCCGTCGTGCTGCGCACCGAGGGCCACGACGACGCCGTGTACGAGCTGTCCGGCGACGAGGCGTGGGGCTTCGACGAGCTCGCCGCGGCCGCGTCCGAGGTGCTGGGCCGGCCGGTCGTCTACCGCGCGGTGTCGCCCGAGCAGCGCGCCGCGGACCTCGCCGCCGCCGGCCTGGACGAGGGCACCGTCGGCTTCGTGGTCGCCCTGGAGGGGAACACCCGCGACGGCCTGCTGGCGGAGACCTCGGGCGACCTGTCCCGCCTGATCGGCCGCCCGACCACCCCGCTGATCGAGGCCCTCCGCGCGGCGCTCGCCGAGGCCTGACCGCTTCCCGCCGAGATAGGACCGCCGCGCCGAGATAGGGCCTCGCGCGGTCCTATCTCGGCGCCTGGGTCCTATCTCGGCGAGTGGTGGCCGCGGTGGAGGCCGCTCCGGATGCCGGGGCGGCCGGTCGGTGTGAGGCTCGGTCGCATGACGCGATTCGGGTACACCCTCATGACCGAGCAGTCCGGGCCCAAGCAGCTCGTGGGGTACGCGGCCGATGCCGAGAAGACCGGCTTCGACTTCGTCGTCTCCTCCGACCACTACTTCCCGTGGGTCGAGGAGCAGGGCCACGCGCCGTACGCCTGGTCGCTGCTCGGCGCCGTCTCACAGGTGACCTCCCGCGTCGACCTGATGACCTACGTGACCTGCCCGACCGTCCGGTACCACCCGGCCGTCGTCGCGCAGAAGGCCGCGACCCTCGGCGTCCTCTCCGACGGCCGGTTCACCCTCGGTCTCGGCGCGGGCGAGAACCTGAACGAGCACGTGGTCGGCGAGCGCTGGCCCGCGGTCGGCGAGCGGCACGACATGCTCGAGGAGGCGATCGAGATCATCCGGTCGCTGCTCGACGGCGACCGCCTGACGTTCGACGGCGTGCACTTCCGCACCGACTCCGCGCAGCTCTGGGACCTCCCGGACACCCCGGTCGAGATCGGCGTCGCGGTGTCGGGCGCGCAGTCGGTGTCCCGGTTCGCCCCGCTGGCCGACCACCTGGTCGCGACCGACCCCGAGGCGGACCTGCTGCGGTCCTGGGACGAGGCCCGTGCCCAGGCCGCGGACGCGATCGGCGGCCAGACCCCGCCGCCGTCCCGCAAGATCGGCCAGATCCCGATCTCGTGGGATCCTGACCTGGCGACGGCCAAGGAGCGGGCGCACGAGCAGTTCCGCTGGTTCGCCGGCGGCTGGAGCGTGAACGCCGACCTGCCGACGACCGAGGCCTTCGCGGCCGCGAGCCAGTTCGTCCGGCCGGACGACGTCGCCGAGACCATCCCGTGCGGCCCCGACCTCGACGCGATCGTCGCGAAGATCCAGCCGTACTGGGAGGCCGGGTTCACCGACATCGCGCTGGTCCAGGTCGGCGATCAGGCGCAGCAGCGGTTCCTCGACGAGGTCGCGGGCCCGCTGCTCGAGAAGCTCCGGGACGCGGCGCCGACGTCCTGAACCCCGCCGTTGCGCAACCGCACGGTTTCACACCCGAGCAGTTGAGAGGGAGGTGCGGCCGATGGCCGTCACCGCGTTCCAGGACCTGCCGCTGGCCGACCGCGACCGCGAGTGGGACGGCGCCGCCGCCGAGAAGCGCGTCCGCGCGTGGGCGGACGCCGAGGACGAGCCGAACCAGAAGTACCGGGACGCGCACGTCTGGTACGACGCCGACGCCAAGCAGAACTTCACCGCGTACAAGCTGCTCATCGCCGACGTCGTGGGCGGGAAGCTCGTCGCGGTGCCGCGGGGCGTGTTCGCCGCGGCGGCCGTGATGCAGGGCTCGCGCGGCGGCGTCGACCTGCCGGCGAAGGACGTCGACCGGGTGAAGAGCCACCTCGCGAAGTACTACGCGAAGCTCGACGAGACGCCGCCCTGGGAGGACTGAAGCCGGGTCGGGCGGCCGCGGCCGCGCGCACCGCCTCGCCGCACCCGCCGACGGGGGCGTCCAGGGCCGTGCCCGACGGGGGTGCGGACGCCCCGATTCGGCCGCCCGAATCGGCGCGGATCGCGTGACTCCCGGCTCCGGTGCGCCCACCATGGAGCACCGTGCCACCCACCGACCAGGCCCCCGGGCCCCCCGCCGTCGCGCCCACCGCCCGCCAGATCCGCCGCTGGCGCCGCTACCTCGCCGACGAGCGCGCCGAGGCCGCCGCCTACCGCGACCTCGCCTCGCGCCGCACAGGCGAGGAGCGCGCGATCCTGCTCGCGCTCGCCGACGCGGAGAAGCGGCACGAGCAGCACTGGCTGGACCTGCTCGGTGACCGCGTGGGGCGGCCGCTGCCCGGCGACGTCCGTTCGCGGGTGCTCGGCGCGCTCGCGCGGCGGTTCGGCGGCGTGTTCGTCCTCGCGCTCGCCCAGCGCGCCGAGGCGCGGTCCGGCTACGGCGACGAGGCCGACGCCACCCCGACGATGGCAGCGGACGAGCGGATCCACGAGGAGGTCGTCCGCAGCCTCGCGATGCGCGGACGCAGCCGGATGTCCGGGACGTTCCGCGCCGCGGTGTTCGGCGCCAACGACGGCCTGGTGAGCAACCTGGCGCTGGTGCTCGGCATCGGGGCGAGCGGCGTCGCGACGTCGACGGTCCTGCTGACCGGCCTCGCCGGCCTGCTCGCCGGCGCGCTGTCGATGGGCGCGGGCGAGTACGTGTCCGTGCGGTCGCAGCGCGAGCTGCTGGAGGCGTCCCGGCCCAGCGCGCAGGCGCGGGACGCGCTGCCGCACCTCGACCTCGACGCGAACGAGCTCGCCCTGGTCTACCGGGCGCGCGGCATGGGCGCCGACGAGGCCCAGGCCCGGGCGGCCACGGTGCTGGCGGACCTGACGGCGGTCGGTGGTGCGGCCGCCGCGCTGCCGGCCCAGGAGGCGGCGAGCGCGGGCGAGGAGGTCGACGAGCACGAGACCGTCGGAAGCGCGATGGGCGCGGCGCTGGCGTCGTTCTGCTTCTTCGCCGGCGGAGCCATCGTGCCCGTCGTGCCGTACCTCATGGGGCTCGAGGGCTGGGCCGCGGTCGCGCTGGCCTCCGGCCTCGTCGGCATCGCGCTGCTCGGCACCGGCGCGACCGTCGGCGTGCTGTCGGGCTCGTCGCCGGCCAAGCGCGCGCTGCGGCAGCTGGCGATCGGGTTCGGGGCCGCCGCGGCGACGTACCTGCTGGGGCTGGCGTTCGGGACGTCGGCGGCCTGACGCGGTCCCGCGTCGCCCGGGATGTCCACCCTGTGGGATGTCTCACACAGGGGGTGAGGTAAGCCTTGCCTTCGGGTTACGGTGACGGCATGACAGCGTCCACCGCCGCGCCGGCCGTCACCACGCCGTTCCGGTTCTTCGACGTCCGGGTGTCGCGGATCGTGGACCTCAGCCCCTCGTTCCGCCGGTTCACGTTCACCGGCGAGGACCTCGACCAGTTCGCCGACAACGGCTTCGACCAGCGCATCAAGCTGCTGCTCCCGCTGCCCTGCGGCTACGACGTCGTCCCGACCGGCGAGTCCTGGTACCTGCAGTGGCGGGAGCTGCCGGACGAGCTCCGGCACCCGATCCGCACCTACACGGCGCGCACCGCCCGCAACGACCTGCGCGAGCTCGGCGTCGACATGGTGCTGCACGGCGACGCCGGCCCGGCGTCCGCGTGGGCCGGCTGCGCCCAGGTCGGCGACTCGCTCGTCATCCTCGGCCCGAACCGCGAGCACGAGGGCCCGTCGGGCGGCATCGACTTCGTCCCGCCGGCGCACGCCGACCGCCTGCTGCTCGCCGGCGACGAGACCGCCGCGCCCGCCATCGCCGGCATCCTGGAGCGGCTGCCCCGCGACGCCCGCGGCGAGGCCCTGATCGAGGTCCCGGTCACCGGCGACGCGATCCCCGTCGACGCCCCGGCCGGCGTGACCGTCCGCTGGCTGCCGCGCGACGGCGCCGCGCACGGCTCGCTGCTCGTCCCGGCGGTGCAGGCCGCGTGCAAGCGCCTCATGCCGCACGACGCCCCGCTGCCCGAGGGCATGGAGCTCGAGGACGTCGACATCGACTCCGGGATCCTGTGGGAGGTGCCCGTCGACTGGTCGACCGGCGAGCCGCTGCGCCAGTCCGCGGCCCTGTACGCGTGGCTCGCGGGGGAGGCCGGGGCGATCAAGACGCTGCGGCGGCACCTCGTCGGGTCGTGCGGGGTGGACCGGAAGGCCGTGGCGTTCATGGGGTACTGGCGCGAGGGGCGGGCCGAGGGGGCCTGAGGGGCGCTACACCTCGACCAGCTCCGCCCCGTCGGTCGGCTGGTCGCCCAGCGCAGCGCTCCGGATCGCCGGGTCCTCGTAGGTGTTCCAGTAGTACGTCCCGGTGCGCGACGAGAACAGCCCGGTGTAGATCGTCTTCTCGAACTCGCCGGAGGCCATGGCCGCGGCGCCGTCCACCATCGCCACCTGCTGCAGCGTGTGGAACGCGCGGCTGACGTTCTCCTCCTCCGTCGTCTTCTCGGGGTAGTGCGCGTGCACGTACGCCGCGCGGACGAACCGCGACGGCGAGGAGTAGTCGCCCGGGACCCCGCGCATGTGCGACCCCGAGCCGAACGGGGTCAGCTTCGCCCGGCCGACCACGGTCTCGTCCGGGAACTCCGGCGAGACGTTGAGGTAGTTCCGCAGGTTCTCGTGGTGCCAGCCGAAGCCCGGCTGGTTCGTCAGGACGTCGACGTCGTCGTCGAGGACGTGCAGGCCGTCGCTCGTGTGCTCCAGGACGATCGCGCGGTGCGCGTCCCCGACGACCCAGTGCAGCAGCGAGCTCGGGTAGCGCTCGTCGACCGGCCGGTCCACGACGACGACGTCGCGGAGCGCCGCCTCGACCTCGTCGACCGACGAGAACTGCGCGGCCACCCAGAACGGCAGCTCGAAGGCGGCCACGTTCGTCGCGCCGTCGACCGGTCCCGGCGCGTACTGCGCGTACCCCGGGAAGTTGAGGCCCGCGACGGCGAGCCCGGCGTCGTCGCCGCAGTCGAAGTACAGCGGCGTGCCCGCCTCCACGATCCCCATGCCGATGACCGCGTGCCGGACCTCCTCCACGGTGCCGAACGGCGACCGCGGGCGGTACCCCGTCGGCGTCACCACGACGTGCTCACCGTAGCCGCTGGTCCAGTCGAGATTCCGTGCCAGGTAGAGCTGGCCCTGGCCGTCCGAGAACCGGATCCCTGTGCACATGTCGAAGCCCCCTGCCGGAGCGGCGCCTCGACCGGCGCGTCTCACAGCCGCGGTCGGGCTCGCTCGTCGTCGGCGCCCGAGCCCCCTGCGTACCGCCCGGACGCGCGTCGAGCATTCCGCGGGCGGACGCGTTCGGCATCTGGGCGGCTGCGCCGACGCGCGCCGAGGGCCAGAGTGGAGCCCGTGAGACGGAAGCACCAGCGACTCCTCGGCGCGGTCGGCGCCGTCGTCTTCGCCGTGCTCGCCGTGACGTTCGCGGTGCGCGGCGGGACGCTCGACCTCGTGATGGCGGTGCTCGCCACGGCGGTGGCGGCCGCCCACGCGTACACGGCGGTCAGGGGACCGAGGTCACCGCGCTGACGCGGCCCGCCGACCCGGGCGCGGGTGTGGCCTACTCGCGCGGCAGCGGCGCCTCGCCCCGGGCCGCCCTGCGGCGGGCGTCGAGCTCGGCGAGCACCTGACCGAGGATCACGCACGCCATGGCCGCGGCGGTCCACCAGTTCCGGACCAGGACCGACCCCACGCCGATGACGACCGCCACCACCACGAGGCCCAGCCGGAATCCGCGCACCTCGTCAGCCTGCCACGCCCGGGGGGCGCCGCGGGGCCGGAACGCCGGCGGGGACCGGCTGCGTTCCGACGCGCCCGTCAGCCCGCCGGCACCCGCAGCCGCGCGCTCGTGCCCTGCCCCGGCCGCGACCGCAGGTCGACCGCCCCGCCGTGCCGCTCCGCCACCACCCGCACCAGCGCCAGCCCGAGCCCCGACCCCGGCGTGCCCCGGGCCTGCTCGCCGCGGGCCAGCTCGTCGAACACCGTGTCGAGCTCGTGCGCGGGGATCCCGGTGCCCGAGTCGGCGACCTCGATCTCCACGACCCCGTCGTCGTCCCGCCCGCGCACCTCGACGGTCGACCCGGCGGGGGAGAACTTGAGCGCGTTCGCCAGCAGGTTGTAGACGGCCAGGTAGAGCAGGTCGACGTCGCCGCGGACGTGCGGCAGCGGCCACGGCGCCTGCGGGAGCTGGACGGTGATCGCGCGCGGGACGCCGGACGCGGCGGCCTGGTCCCGGAGGTCGGCGACGGCGTCCTCGACCACCTGCGCGAGGTCGACGTCCTCGCGCTCCAGCGGGCGCGTCTCGAGCTCGGCGATCTTGCGCAGCTCGGCGACCAGCGTCGACAGCCGGGCGGTTTGCTGCTGGAGCGTGTCGTGGGCGCGTGCCGCGGCCGGGTCGAGCGCCGACGGGTCCGGCACGACCCCGGGCAGCGCGGCGCGCAGGGCGGTGACCGGGTTCTTCATCTCGTGGTCGAGCCGCAGCAGGAACCGGCGGTGCGCGGCGCGCTCCTCCTCGCGCCCAGCGCGGTCGGCCGCCTCCGCGGCGGCGGCCACGGCACGGCGCCGGTCCCGCGCGGCCGCCAGCGCCAGCAGGACGACGGCGGTCAGCAGCAGGCCGGGCACGGCGAGCGCGACGGGCAGGGGCGTGCCGACCACCACGCGCAGGGACCGGCCCGACGCGAGCGCGACGGCCGCCCCGAGCAGGCCGAGGACGGCGGGGACCAGGGCGAGCAGGACCGCGGCGCGGCCCCTCACGGCCGGGTCCCGCGCTGCACCGGGCCGCAGAACCGGTAGCCGCCCGCCGGCACGGTCTCGACGAAGCGCGGCGCGGCCGCGTCGTCGCCGAGGACGCGGCGGATCTCCGCGACCCGGTGGTCGACGGCACGGCTGCTCACCGCGAGCTCGAAGCCCCACAGCGCCTGCAGCAGCCGCTCGCGGGTGTGCAGCTCGTCGGGGTGCGTCATCAGGTAGTCGAGCAGCAGCGACGCCTTGGGGGTCAGCGCGACCTCGCGGCCGGCGACCCACACGCGCCGTGCCGTCCGGTCCAGGACCAGGTCGCCGCTGACCAGCCGCTCGGCCGAGGCGAGGGACGGCTGGCCCGGCACCGCCCGGCGGAGGACGGCGCGGACCCGGGCGTGCAGCTCCTGGGGGTCGAACGGCTTGTTCAGGTAGTCGTCGGCGCCCTCGTCGAGCGCCGCGGACCGCTCCGAGGACTCGCCGACCTGGGTCAGCAGGACCACGGGCGTCCAGTCGCCGGCCGCGCGCAGCCGGCGGACCACGGACCGGCCGTCGAGCCGCGGCATGAGCACGTCGCACACCAGGATGTCGGGGCGCCACCGGGCGTGCGCGGCCAGGGCGGCCTCGCCGTCGGCGGCGGTCTCGACCTCCATGCCGCTCCGGGTGAGGAACGAGGCGAGGCCGTCGCGGATCGCCTCCTCGTCGTCGACCAGCAGGACGCGCGGCGCGTCCGGGGTCACCGCGTCCCGCCCCACACCAGGAAGCCCGTGACGACGAGCGCGACGACCACGTAGGTCGCGAGCGCCAGGTAGCCGAGGACCAGGCCGATCACCGCGCACGCGGTTCCGCCCTCGCCCCGGGTCCGGATCTGGCGCAGCGCGACGTGCCCCGTGACGACCGGGACGACGGCGAACCCGAGCAGGCCCAGGACGAGGGTGACGACGGCGAGGGCGTTGGTCGGCCGGGTGACGACCTGCGGGTACGGCTGCGGGGTGGGCCGGTACGGCTGCGGGGTGCTCATCTGCGGGCTCCAGGCGTCGTGACGGGTCGGTCGGAACGGGCCGGGCGGGCGGCGGGGGTCATCCCGGCGCCACCGCGCCGTAGGCGCTGCCCGGGGTGTCGCCGGACACCGTCGGGGTGCCCTCCTCCCAGGTCACGGTCACAGCGGACGACTCGATGGTCACGGTGGTGACGCTGCGGACCGCGACCTGGGCGCCGGCGCCGGCGACCACCAGGTGCCCGACGTCGCCGGCCACGACGACCGCGGCCGCGCCGTCGACCGTGAGGGTGTCGCAGTCGTCCGTGACCTCGACGGCGGCCCCCGCCCGGCTCACGGCAGCGTCGCCGCCGGCGCAGGCGATCTGGGCGGTGGTGACCGGGAGGAGCGTGGCGCGGCCGGGAAGAGCGGGGCCGTCCGCG
This sequence comes from Cellulomonas sp. PS-H5, assembly GCF_019265565.1. NCBI lineage: Bacteria > Bacillati > Actinomycetota > Actinomycetes > Micrococcales > Cellulomonadaceae > Cellulomonas > Cellulomonas sp. PS-H5. The sequence continues at coordinate 46,710 of NZ_JAHVCI010000008.1, read as the reverse complement.
CCGTCGTCGGAGGCGGGGACGCGGGTCTTCGTGCCGCCGGACGGGCTCGTCCCGGCGTCCGGGGCCGGCCCGGCGTCCCGATCTGAGGGCGTCTCGGACGTCGCGCGCGGCGACGCCGGCGTCGGGTCCGCGTCCACGACCTCGACGCTGCACCCGGCCAGGGCGAGGGCGAGGACGCCCGCGGCCGCGACGACGGGGCCCACCGCCCGGCGGCGCCTCACGACGTCACCCCGGGCAGCAGGATCTCCACCCGCCGGTTCAGCTGCCGGCCCGCCGGGTTGTCCTGCCCGTCGAGCTCGTTCGGCGCGACCGGTCGGTCCTCGCCGTGGCCGACGACGTCGAACGCGGTACCGACGCCGCCCCGGGCGAGGTGGTCGGCGACGGCCCGCGCGCGGTCCTCGGAGAGCCGCCGGTTGAACTCGGCGGACGACACGGAGTCGGTGTGCCCCTCGACGGACCCGGCGGGCGCCGCGACCCCCGCGAGCGCCGTCGCCAGCGCGTCCAGGGACGCCTCGGCGTCCGGCCGGATCTCCGCGGACCCGAAGTCGAACAGCACCCCGGCGTCGAGGGTGAGGGTGGCGCCGCACGACGGCACCGGGGCGATCGTGCCCATCGACGGGAAGGCGCCGAGCCGAGGCACGCGCGGCAGCGGGTCGACCTCGACCGGCACGCCGTCCACGGTCCCGGTGCCGTCGCCGAAGTTCTGCACGGTCAGCGTGCCGTCGGAGTACATGCCGGAGCCGTCGCCGTAGTTGACGATCTGCGTCTCCCCGTCGGACGCGACGCCGGAGCCGTCCCCGTAGTTCACGACCGACCGGTCGCCGCGGGACCAGCCGCCGCCGCCGTCGGTGTGCACGTAGACGTGGGTGGTCCCGTCGTCGTAGACGCCCGAGCCGTCGCCGTAGCTCACGACCGAGACCCCGTCGGCGGCGTAGGTGCCCGAGCCGTCGCCGTAGACGGTGACCGTGGTGCCGTTCAGCTCGTAGGTGCCGGAGCCGTCGCCGTAGTTCACGACCGACCCGTCCGGAGCGGTGAACACGCCCGAGCCGTCGCCGTAGGCCAGCAGCGCACCCCGACCGACCTCGACCGCGCCGCTCGCGTCGCAGTGCGTCGGCGTGACCGTCACGCCCGGGATGTCGCCGACGGCGGCGTCGACGTCGAGCGCGAACCCGGCGAGCGAGGCGTCGAGCATCGACAGGTCCGGCAGCACGATCAGCGGGACGGGCGGGATCTCCCCGGGCTCGTACCCGGCGACGGCGGGGAGCGTCGGCGTCGGCGCGGGCGCACGGGTGGTCGCCGCGGGCGAGGCGGCGGGGCGGTCCCGGTCGTCGGCCTTCTCCGGCGCGTCGGTGCCGCAAGCGGTCAGGACGACCAGGGCGGCGGCGGTGAGCAGGGCGTGGCGGCCTCGCGGCTGAAGCGGCATGGCAGCACCGTAGGGGAGCGCGGGCCGGCGCGGGTCGCCGGTCTGTCGCAGCGTCGTCGCAGGTCTGCGACACGCCCGGCAGGCGGGCGGCGCGCGTCGTCCAGGACCGGTTGCAACGTTGTAACCTCACTCCCGTGGCGATCGAACCCGAGGGCAGGGGCGCACCGACGCTGCGCGACGTCGCGCAGGTGGCGGGCGTGTCGTTCAAGACCGTGTCCAACGTGCTCAACGACCACCCGCAGGTGCGGGAGGCGACGCGGGCCAAGGTGCTCGCCGCGGTCGAGCAGGTCGGGTACCGCCCCAACCTGGCCGCCCGGAACCTGCGCCTCGGGCGCAGCGGTGTCATCGGGCTCGCGGTGCCCGAGCTGAGCCAGGCGTTCTTCGCGCAGCTCGCCGACGAGGTGATCCGGGTCGCGGCGGAGCAGGACCTCGTGGTCCTGGTCGAGCAGACCGGCGGTCTGCGGGAGCGGGAGCTCGAGGCGCTGCGGAACCCGCGGCTGTCGCTGACCGACGGCCTGCTGCTCGCCCCGCTCGGGCTGACCCACGAGGACGTCACGCCCGACCCGGCCGGGCGGCCGCTGGTCGTCCTCGGCGAGCCGTTGTTCCCCGGCCCGGTCGACCACGTGACGATGCAGCACGAGGCGGCCGCCCGCGCCGCCACCGAGCACCTGCTCGGGCTCGGGCGGCGGCGGGTGATGCTGCTGGGCGCGCACGCCGCCGAGGAGACCGGCGTGGCCGCGCTGCGGTACGCCGGGTACCGGGCGGCGGTCGAGGCGGCCGGACTGGGGGTCGACGACGCGCTGGTGGTCCCCGTCGAGACCTGGGACCGCAGCAGCGGGGCCGAAGCGATGGCCCGGGTGCTCGACGCCGGCGTGCGGATGGACGCGGTGTTCGCCATGAACGACGACCTCGCGCTCGGGGCGCTGCGCTCGCTCCAGGAGCGGGGGGTGGCGGTGCCGGCGGACGTGGCGCTGGTCGGGTTCGACGACGTCGCCGACGGCCGGTACACCTACCCGAGCCTCACGACCGTGGAGCCCGGTCGGCACGACATCGCCCGGGAGGCGGTGCGGCTGCTGCGCGAGCGCATCGACGACCGGGCCCGGGGCGAGCTCGAGCCGCGGGTGATCGCGCCGGGCTTCCGGCTGGTGGTCCGGGAGTCGACGGGCGCCTGACCCGCGGCTTCGGGGCGCGGACCGGCGCGCGCCCGTCGCCGACGCGCGCGGTCACCCGCCGCCCGGGTTGACACGCCGCCGTCCCGAGCCCGAAGATCGCACTTACAACGTTGTCTTACAACGTTGTAAGCGGGCTCATCCCGAAAGGACACCACGCAATGAAGCGCATCCCCGCCCTCGTCGTCGCGCCGGTCTGCCTGGCGCTCGCCCTCGCCGCGTGCTCCAGCGGCGGATCCTCCGACTCCGACGGCCCCGTCGAGCTGAGCTTCTGGCACGGCTACACCGAGGCCGACGGGGACGTGCTCCAGCAGATCGTCGACGACTTCAACGCCGCTCACGACGGCGAGATCACGATCACCACCCAGGTGAACCCCTGGGACGTCATCGACGACACGTTCCTGCCGGCGCTGTCGGCGGACAACGGCCCCGAGATCGTCGCGATGCCGGCCGAGCGGCTGCCGGTCTACGCCGACCGCGGTGCGTTCGTCGACCTGGACGACTTCTACGCCGACGACGAGGCCACGCCGGACCTCAACGCCGGCGCGCTCGACATGGTGACGGTCGACGGCACCGCCTACGGCGTCCCGACCGGCTTCGTGCCGCTCACGATGTTCTACAACAAGGCCCTGTTCGACGCCGCGGGCGTCGCGGTGCCGACGACGTGGGACGAGTGGGTCTCCGCCGCCCAGGCGCTGACCGTCGACGAGAACGGCGACGGCACCCCCGAGCAGTACGGCCTCGCGCTCGCCGACCACGCCACCGTCGGCAACGGCGTCTGGCCGTCGCTGTTCTACGGCAACGGCGGCGCGATCGTCGAGGACGGGAAGGCCGTCGTCGACTCGCCGGAGAACGCGGAGACGCTCGAGTTCTGGCACGACGCGATCACCGCCGGGAAGATCAGCCCGACGGGCGTCGACGGCGTGACCGGTGACGGCCTGTTCAGCAGCGGCCGCGTCGCGATGTACATCGGCGGCCCCTGGATGGCGACGGTCTCCGAGGAGAACGGCGTCGACTACGGCATCGCGCCGATCCCGGCCGGGCCCGAGGAGCAGGCGGCGTCCGCGATCGGCGTCTCGATGGCGCTGACCCGGCAGGCCGACCAGGCCCAGCAGCAGGCCGCGCAGGAGTTCTTCTCCTACTTCCTGTCCCGCGAGGAGTCCGTCGTGTGGGCGCTCGGCTCGGGCTGGCCCCCGCTGCGCACCGACATCGCCGCCGACGAGGTGGACGAGAACCCGGTCGTCGCCGCGCTGACCGAGCAGGCCGAGCTGGGCCGCCCGCTGCTGCCCGGCGTGGTGAACAGCACGGACGTCCTCACCGCCGTGGACGACCTGACCCAGCGCGCGATGGCCGGTGAGCCGGTCGACGACCTGCTGGCCCAGGCGCAGACCGCGATCCAGGCCGCGCTCGACGACTGACCCGAACCGGACCAGCCGCCCCCGGACCCCTGACCCGGGGGCGGCCCTCCACCCGAGAGGCACCTGACATGACCACCGCCCCCGCGGCCCGGTCCCGCACGCGGGCCTACCGCGCACCAGCCCCGCTCGGCGGGCGCGGCGGCCCCGTCCGGCAGCGCACGCGCACCGGCAGCCGTCGCACCCGCACCGCCCTCGCGTTCCTCGCCCCGGCCCTGATCATCCTGGCCGTGTTCGTCGTCTGGCCGATGGTCTCGGCGCTGCAGATGTCGTTCACCGACGCCAGCGGGTTCGGCCAGGCCGAGTGGGTCGGGCTGGACAACTACACCCGGATCTTCACCGACCCCGACATCCGCGACGCGGTCGTCAACACGGTGGTGTACGCGCTGATCTTCACGCCGACCGCCGTCGTCGTCGCGCTGGCGCTCGCGCTGCTGCTGACGAACGACCGGCTGCCGTTCCGCGGGCTGTTCCGCACCTCGCTGTTCCTGCCGTTCATCATCTCGCTGGCCGTGGCGGCCCTGGCCTGGTCGTACCTGATCGACCCGCAGGTCGGGCTGCTGCACTACTGGCTGCGCGGTCTGGGGATCGACCTGGGCAACGTGCTGCAGGACCCGACGCTCGCGATGCCCGCCGTCGCGCTGGTCGCCGTGTGGAAGAACTTCGGCTTCTACATGGTGATCTTCATGGCCGGGCTCCAGGAGATCCCGGGTTCGCTGTACGAGGCCGCCAAGATGGACGGCGCGGGCGCCTGGTCCCGGTTCCGGCACATCACGCTGCCGATGCTGTCGAACACCACCGCGTTCGTCCTGATCTTCGCCATGATCGCCGCGCTGCAGGCCTTCGACCAGATCTACGTGATGACCGGTGGCGGCCCGTACGGGAACACGCAGACGGTGGTCATGGAGATCTACGAGTCCGGCTTCCGGAAGCTGGAGCTCGGGTTCGCCTCCGCGCTGTCCTACGTGCTCCTGCTCGCCACGCTCGCGCTGAGCATCGTCCAGTTCGTGTTCTTCGGGCGCCGCGAGGAGGAGTCCTGATGTCCGCCGCCACCCTCCGGGCCACCCCCGCGCCGGCACCGGCGCCCGAGCAGCGGCGCGTCGTCGCCGCGGGCCGCCGCCGGGTCCGGCTGTCCACGGTCGCGCTGACCGCCGCGGTCGCGGTGACGACGCTGATCGTGCTGCTGCCGCTGTTCATCGTGCTGTTCACGGCGTTCAAGCCGACGGCCGAGGTCAACGCCTACCCGCCGACGCTGCTGCCCGATGCCTGGACGATCGCGAACTTCGACCGCATCTTCACCGACCTGCCGTTCGCGCGGCTGATCGGGAACAGCTTCCTGTTCGCCGGCGGGGTCACGCTGTTCGCGGTCACGTTCGACGCGCTGGCCGCCTACGCGCTGGCCCGGATCGACTTCCGGGGCCGCCGGACGCTGCTGGTCGCGATCGTCGCGACCCTGATGATCCCGTTCCAGGCGACCCTGATCCCCGTCTACCAGATCGTCAGCGACCTGGGCTGGGTCAACACGTTCGCCGGCCTCATCGCCCCGCGGGCCGCCGACGCGTTCGGGATCTTCTTCCTCCGGCAGTTCTTCGTGGCGCTGCCGCGCGACCTGGACAACGCCGCCCGGATCGACGGCGCGTCCGAGCTCCGGGTGTTCGCCCAGATCGTCCTGCCCAACGCGCGGCCCGCGATCCTCACGCTCGCGATCTTCGTCTTCGTCAACAACTGGAACGACCTGCTCTGGCCGCTGGTCTTCACCACACAACGGGAGATGGGCACCATCACCTCCGGACTCACCCAGCTCACCGGCCCCGGCGGCATCGTGCCGTACGGCGTCATGATGGCCGGCGCGCTCGTCGCCGTCGTCCCGCTGGTCCTCGCCTTCATGCTCGTGCAGCGCAAGTTCATCGAGTCCATCGCCACCACGGGGCTCAAGTGACCGGGGTGGCGGCCGGCGGCCGCTGGTTCGAGGACGGGGCCCTGCACTTCGGGCTCGGCATCGAGGACACGTTCGTGCCGCAGGGCGGCCCGGGGGAGCGGCCGATCGACGAGTACGCGCTCACCGACCACTACGCGCGGTACGCCGAGGACCTCGGCCTCGCCTCGGACGCGGGGGCGACGTTCCTGCGCTGGGGCGTGCCGTGGCACCGCGTCAATCCCGCGCGCGGCACCTGGGACTGGTCCTGGGTGGACCGGGTCGTCGACCGGTTCGGCGAGCTCGGGCTGCGGCCGGTCATCGACCTGCTGCACTACGGCACCCCGCTGTGGCTCGACGGGCAGTTCGCGCACCCCGACTACCCGCGGGTGGTCGCGGAGTACGGCGTCGCGTTCGCGGAGCGGTACGGCGACCGGGTCACCGACTACACGCCGGTGAACGAGCCGATGATCCACGCGCTGTTCTGCGGGGTCTACGGCTACTGGCCGCCGTACCTCACGGGGGACGACGGCCTCACCACGATGGTCCGCGCGCTGGGCGAGGGGTTCGTCCGCACGCAGCGCGGCATCGCGGACGTGCTCGGCGACCGCGCGACGTTCATGCACGTCGACGCGTCCATGCGGTACGCGGGCGACGTGCACGGGGAGCACCGGGCGCAGGCCGAGCGGCTCACCCACCAGGCGCACCTCGTCGAGGACCTGGTGACGGGGCGCGTGGACGACGCGCACCCCCTGGTGGACCTGCTGCGCGCGCACGGGACGTCCGACGCCGCCCTCGCGTGGTTCGCCGACCACGCCGTCCGGCCCGACGTCATGGGCGTCAACTACTACCCGCGCATCTCGACCGAGGTGTTCGAGGAGGGCGTGCACCACGGCGGCGGGTTCGCGGACCCCCGCCCGGCGCAGGACGCCGGGGTGGCCGGGCTGGTCGAGGTGCTGCTCGAGGCCGAGCGCCGGCACGGGGCGCCCGTGATGCTGACCGAGACGGCCGTGACCGCTCCCGTCGCGGACCGGGTGGCGTGGCTGCACGAGTCGGTGGCCGCGATCCGCACGCTCCGCTCGGTGGGGCACCGGGTCGTGGGGTACACCTGGTGGCCGGTGTTCGACATGTACGAGTGGACGTACCGGCACGGCACGGCCGAGCGCGAGGAGTACCTGCTGACGATGGGGCTGTGGGACCTGGTCGAGGACGGCGCCGGCGGGCTGGACCGGCGCCGGACGCCGGTGGCGGACACCTACCGGGCGCTGGCGACGGACGCGCGCGCCAACGGGGTGCCCGCGGAGGTCGAGCGGCGGTGGGCGGCGTGACCGGCGCCGGCGTGGGCGTGAACCCGATCGTGCTGCAGCGGGCGGACCCGTGCGTGCTGCGGCACGGGGGGCAGTACTACTTCACGGGGTCGCACCCGTTGTACGACCGGATCGTGCTGCGGCGTGCGGAGCGCCTGGAGGACTTGCAGGCGGCCGAGGAGGTGACGATCTGGACCCGGCACGCGTCCGGTCCGCAGTCGCACCTGATCTGGGCCCCGGAGATCCACCGGGTCGACGGCGCCTGGTACGTCTACTACGCCGCGGCGCCGGACGACCACGGCACGGTCGACGTGCCCGGCACGGCGGAGACGTTCAACCACCGGGTGTACGTGCTGGAGAACACGGCCGCCGACCCGTTCGAGGGGCAGTGGGTCGAGCGGGGCCAGGTCGACACCGGGTGGGAGTCGTTCGCCCTGGACGCCACGTCCGTGGTGATCGACGGGACGCAGTACCTCATCTGGGCGCAGCAGGCGTTCGACGTGCGCGGCCACTCCAACCTGTACATCGCGCCGATGGCGAACCCGTGGACGCTGGCCGGGCCGGCCGTGGAGCTGTCCCGCCCGGAGTTCGACTGGGAGGTCAAGGGGTTCTGGGTCAACGAGGGCCCCTCGGTCCTGGTCCGCGGCGGCCGGGTGTTCCTGACGTACTCGGGCGCGGCGACCGGCATCGACTACGCGATGGGCGTGCTCACCGCGGACCTGGGCAGCGACCTGCTGGACCCGGCGTCGTGGACCAAGAGCCCCACCCCGGTGTTCGTCTCGGACCCCGCCGCCGGGCAGTACGGGCCGGGCCACAACTCGTTCACCGAGCTCTCGGACGGCACGCCGGTGCTGGTCTACCACGCCCGCACCTACACCGAGATCGTCGGCGACCCGCTGCAGGACCCCAACCGGCACGCCCGCGCCCAGGTCCTGCCGTTCGACGCCGACGGCAACCCCGTCTGGGGCACCCCCGTGCCCGACACCCGCCCCACCCCGACCTCGACCGAGGTCCTCAGCCCCGCGGGCGTCTGACGCCCGCGGGTGAGGGGTGCCGGCGTCTGTGAGTGGTGGGCGGGCGCGCTAGCGTCCGCCGCATGCGGGTGGGCGTGTACGTCGACGGGTTCAACCTGTACTACGGCGCGCGCGGGCTCTGCGGCCGGTCGACCCCGGGCTGGCGGTGGTTGGACCTGCGGGCCCTGGCCGCACACCTCGTCGCGGAGCGGCCCGGGTGGACCGACGCGTCGATCACCCGAGTCGTGTACTGCAGCGCGAGGATCAGCGGGGCGGGCAACCCGGAGGGGCAGCGCGAGCAGGACACGTACCTCCGCGCGCTGGAGCGGTCGGGCTCCGTCGACGAGCTGTCGATGGGCCAGTACGTGGCACGGGTGTCCTACGCGCCACTGGCGACCGCAGGGCCACGGGGGAAGCCGGTTCTCGCGCACCCGCAATGGCCGCTCATGGTGAAGGACGGCGCGGGCGCTGGCGCCCCCGACGCCACGTTCATGGCCTCGGTCGCGCGACGTGAGGAGAAGGGTTCCGACGTGAACGTGGCTTCGCACCTGCTGATCGACCTGCATGAGCGGCGCGTCGACGCCGCCGTCGTGATGAGCAACGACTCCGATCTGGCCTATCCCGTCCAGCACGCGCGGAGGAGGATTCCGGTCGGACTGGTCAACCCCTCCCGCAACTACCTCGCCGGCAAGCTCGCGGGACGCCCGGACGACGGAGTCGGTGGGCACTGGTGGTGCCAGCTCCGGGCCGAGGACCTGACCCGAGCCCAGCTGCCGTCGAAGATCGGGACGCTCACGAAGCCGACGTCCTGGTGACGTCGCCCGAGTCGCAGTGACAGGGCGTGAGTGTCACGGCTACGCTGGCGCCACACCACCCGGCCCCTCTGGGGTCGGGTTTTCTCGTTCCTGGCGTCGGTGGGAACGGATCCCGGTCACGTGCACGTCCGCGATGTGCACGTCGACCGTCACCCGCGCCGGCTCCAGCGGCACGCCGAGCGTCCGCTCGACCTCGGCCAGCACCGCCGCCCGCGCGGCCTCGGCGTCCGGCCCGATCGGGGACCCGTAGGCGACGCTCAGCCGCAGCGCCACGCCGTCGAGCTCGACCTCGGGGCCGACGTCGACCTGGACGTCGAGCACCCGCGCCGGGGTCGCGCCGTCGACCGCCCGCCGCAGCCGGTCGACGAGCACGGGCGTCGCGACGGTGAACTGCCCGTCGGAGTGCCGGCCCGCCACGTGCGGCGCGGGGCGGAGCGTGCGCCGGACCCGTTCGAGCACGGCCTCCCGCGCCCGCACCCAGCCCGCGTCGGTGATCTCCCGGAGCGTGCCGGCGGCGCGCGCGACCACCTCGTCGGGGTGGTCGTGGTCCGCCGGTCGCCCGGAGGGGTCGCGGTCTACCGCCATGGCGCCAACCTCCTCCCCAGCGTGGTCCGCGCCCGGTGCACGGCGCCGCGCACCGCGTCGGCCGTCGTCGCCTGCACTCGCGCGACCTCGGCGTAGGACATGCGCTCCACCTCCACCAGCATCCAGCACGCCCGCTGCATCGGGGGCAGCTCGCGCAGGGCGATCTCGAGGGCGGCGCGCAGGTCCGCGGCCTCGACCACGGCGATCGGGTCCCCCGGGTCCGCGGGGAGCGCCGCCTCCTCGGGCAGCGGGGACGCCGGGTGCCGCGCGTCGGTCCGGACGCGCCGCCGGACGGTGTTGGTGAGGATGCCGAACAGCCAGCTCCGGACGGCCGCCTCCCCCCGGAAGCGGTCCGCCGACAGCCACGCGGAGACCAGCGCCTCCTGGACGCAGTCCTCGGCCGCGCCGTCGTCGTGCAGCATCCGCCGGGCGTACCGGTACATGGCCGCGCCGTGCCGATCGACCAGGGCCGCGAACGCGTCCCGGTCGCCGAGTCGCGCGCGCCGGACCAGCTCGGCGTCGTCCTCACCGGGCCTCACGAGCGTGAACCTAGCGTGTGACCCAGATCACAGCCACCGGAGCGTGAGGACCGGTGGTGCGCGGGCACCCACTCCTGTCAGGACGGTGCGGACGAGCCGCCATCCGGGCCCGCGACCGGCGGGCCGGGCCGCCGCACCCGACGAGGAGGACGACATGACCGGCACCACGCCCACCCAGGCCGGGACCAATGACGCCCAGGAGCTGACGCCCAAGGACCGCACCCGAGCCGTCGCGAGCGCGCTCAGCACCGAGCGCGGGACCACCACGATCGCCGACACGGTGGTCAGCAAGATCGCCGGGATCGCGGCGCGCGACGTCGCCGGCGTGCACGACGTCGGCGGCGGCGCCCAGCGCGCGTTCGGCGCCCTCCGCGAGCGCATCCCGGGCGGCTCGACCAACTACTCGCAGGGCGTCAGCGTCGAGGTCGGGCAGTCCGAGGCGGCCGTCGACGTCGACATCGTGGCGGAGTACGGGGTCGCGATCGCCGACGTGGCGGAGGCGGTGCGCCGCTCGATCGTCACGGGCATCGAGCGGATGACCGGGCTCCGCGTCATCGAGGTGAACGTCAGCGTCAACGACGTCTGGCTGCCGCAGGACGACGAGCAGGACGGCGAGCCCGCGCAGCCGCGGGTCCAGTGACCGGGCACGGGCTGCCGGTGCCGACGGCGGACCCGGTGGCCGCGGCCGCCCGTGCCGTGCGGGCCGCCGCGCTCGCGGTGCCGGGCGTCGTCCGGCTGAGCGCCGGCCCGCTCGGCGAGGTCGGGACGTACCTGGCGGGGGAGCGCGTCGCGGGCGTGCGCCTGGCGCCGGACGGGGTGCACGTGCACGTCGTCGTGGTCGCCGACCTGCCGATCCCGGGGACCGCGGCCGCGGTGCGTGCCGCGGTCGCGGCGGCCGCCGGCGACGGGTCGCCGGTGCACGTGCACGTCGAGGACGTGGACCCCGCGGGGCAGCAGCCCCGCGGGTCGCAGGTCCCGCACCGCGGGACCGGGAAGGACGCGTGATGAGCTCGATGACGACGACCGGCCTGCTGGCCGGCCTGCTGCTCGCGGTGGCGATCACCACGGGCGGGCTGGTGGGCTTCCTGCTCGCCCTGGTGCTCGGCGGCCTCGGCCTGGTGGTCGGGGCGCACGCCGACGGGCGGATCGACCTCGGGGCGGTGCTCGGGGGGCGGCGCCGTGGCTGACGTCCTCGCCCCGTCGGCGTCGTCGGCCCCGGCGTACGCGGTCGGCGGCCGGGTCACGATCGCCGACCGCGTCGTCGCCCGGGTGGCCCGGCGGGCGGCCGAGCGCGCCTCGACGCCGGTCCGCCGCGGCCCCGTGGGCACGGACCTGCCGCACGTGGACGTCGAGGTGGCCGGTCGGCGGGTGCGGGTGGCGGCACGGGTCGCCGGGACCTGGCCCGAGCCGGCCGCCGACGTGGCGTCCCGGGTCGCGGGCGCGGTCCGCGGCGAGCTCGAGGAGCTCGTCGGGGTCCGGGTCGACGACGTGCTCGTCACCGTCGAGGCCGTGGTGGCCGCGGCCGAGGCGCGCCGGAGGGTGTCGTGAGCGCGGCGGCCCACGTGGCGCCGCCGGCCCCGGCGGCGCGCCCGGCCCGGCGCGCGGGCGCGGCCCGGGTGGTCGGGGTGGTGCTGGCGGTGCTGCTGGTCCTCGCGGGTCTGGTGCTGGCGCGGGAGGCGCTGGCCACCGCCTCGCTGCTGGGCCTGCGGCCGTCCCAGGCGTGGCTGCCCGGGGTGCTGCGGGCCGTCGACGGGCGCCCGGTCGACACCACGGTCGCCGTGGCCGGCGCCGTGCTCGCGGTGCTGGGCCTGCTGCTCCTGGTCGCCGCGTGGCGGCGCGGCCCGGCCGACGTGGGGCTGCGCGAGGCGCCGGCCGCCCGGCTGGGCCCGGAGGACGTCGCGCGGCTGTCGTCGGCGACGGCGGAGGACGTCGACGGGGTGCTGCGGGTCTCGTCGACGGCGACGGCGCGGTCCGTGCAGGTCCGGGTCCTCGGGACCGGGGCGCCGGGTCTGGCCGAGGAGGTGCGCTCCGCCGTCGAGGACCGGCTGGCCGGGCTCGACCCGGTGCCGCGCGTCCGCGTCGCCGTGCGGGACAGCGGGGCCGGGCGATGAGCGCGCCCCGCGGCACCGGCCTCGACCGCACGGTGCTCACCGTGCTCGGCCTGCTGCTGCTCGTCGTGGGCGGGCTCGCGCTCGCCGCCGGTGCAGGCTGGACGTCCGGGGTGCGGGTGGGGTCGGTCGGCCTGGACCCGTCGACGGTGGACGTCGGCGGTGCGGTCTCGGCGACGAGCCGGTCCTGGTGGGCCGGTGCGTGCGCGGTCGCCGCGGTCGGGCTGATCGTGCTCGGCGTGCTCTGGCTGCTCCGGCACCTGCCGCCGGGCGGCCTGCCCGATCAGGCGCTGCCCGGGTCCCGCACCGGCGAGCGGCTGCGGGTGGACCCCGGCGCGGTCGCCCGGGGGGCGGAGGACCGGTTGGAGGCGGATCCGCGGGTCCGCGGCGCGCGGCTCGCCGTGCGCCGGGAGCGCGCGGGCCTGGTGCTCGGCGGAGAGGTGAAGGTGGACGCCCGGGTCGACCTGCCGGAGGTGGCGGCGCTGGTCGACCGGGTGCTGCGCGAGGCGGCGGGGGTCCTGGGGTCGCCGCTGGCCGGGCGGGTGCGGCTCCGGGTGAGCCGGCGGCGGGCGCGCGGGCCGGTGGCCTGACCAGCGGTCCGAGGGGCCGGACCCCGGGCGGTCGCGCCGTCGGGCGGTGCCTCAGCCCGTGGTGAGGCGGAGCTCGCCCGGGTGCCCGAGCAGGTGTCCCAGCCGGGTGGCCTCCGCCTCGAGGGCGTCCGCCGGCGGCGCCCCCGCCTCGGGGAACCAGGTCACCTCGACCGCTCCCGGCCGCGCCGCCCAGGTCCCCGCGACCACCCCGCCGTGCAGCACGAGGGCCGCGCCGCGCGTGACCCCGGGTCGCCGGGCCGCCGGCACCACGCGCGTGTCGGCGGTCCCCGGCCCGAGCACCCACTGGTCGTGCCCGGCGAGCAGCGTCACCGCGCCGGTCGGCTCCGTGGCCTCGACCTCGGCGACGTGCTCCCGCAGCAGCAGCGCGGGCTCGCCGTCGACGGGCACCTCGGCGGCCGCGTCGCGGAGCACCTCGTCGGTCCAGCGCTCCACCCGGCGACGGCCGGCGCTCAGCCCGTCCGCGAGCCAGTAGTGCAGGTTCGCCCGGGTCGCCGGCCCGTAGGCCGCCAGGTAGCCGACGACGGCGCGGTGCCCCGCCTCGTCGAGGTCGGGCAGGCCCCGCCACGCGGGGCTGGCAGCGGGCGAGGCGAACGTCGGGCGCCCGTCCTCGGCGGGGCCGAAGCACAGCTCCCCGTGCCAGGCGATCGGCTTGAGCAGCGTCATGCTCGGGTGCAGCAGCGCGGGCCCGAGGTGCGCGAACCGTGGGACGGCGGTCACGGCGGCGGCGAACGCCTCCCGGTCGAGGGGCCCGTCGGCGAGCGCGGTGCGCACCGCGGTGAGCAGCGCCGGCCAGTCGTCGGGCCGCAGGTCGTAGTGCTCCTGCCAGCTGCGCAGCGCCCACTGGCGGCTCGCCGTCCGGACCGCGAGGTGCACCCCCGCGGAGTCGGCCGCCATCAGGTGCGAGGACCCGCGGAACGCGAACGTCCGGATCAGGTCGCCCGAGGCGACCGCGGCCGCGACGGCGTCCTGGGCCGGGTCGGCGAGCCGGCGGCGCACCGCGAGGTCGGGGTCCCCGGACCAGGCGGGGACCGCCCCGAGGCGGCGCACGACGTCGGCGGCGGACGCCGCACCGGAGCCGAGGTGCTGCCGGCCGAGCCGCCACGCCAGCGCCTGCGCCGACGAGATCGTCATGCCCCGCAGCGTAGGACCGGGGGCCGACACCCGGTCGTGCCGCGGTGGGACCTCGCCCGCCCGGGTCGGTCCCGCGGGCTGATCCGCGCCGGCCGCCCGTGGTGGTGACCTGGGGGCATGCCGCACCCGTCCCCGTCGCGCGCCGTCCTCGCGCCCGCCGCGCCCGCCCTGCCCGCCCCGGACCCGCGGCCGTCCCGCTGGCGGTTCCTCGACTCGCTGCGCGGGTTCGCGCTCTTCGGCATCCTGCTGGTCAACGCGGTCGACGTCACCGAGGCGACGACGCACCGCGCAGGCGTCGCCGTCGCCGACCCCGTCCGCGACGCGCTGCACCTCGCGGTGCAGACCCGGTTCGTGCCGATCTTCGAGCTGCTGTTCGGCATGAGCCTGTGGTTCGTGCTGGCGGGGGCCCGGCGGCGCGCGGCACGGGCCTGGGTGGTGCCCGCGCGGCGGATGGTGGCGGTGGCGCTGATCGGCGCAGCGCTCATGGTCGTCTACCCCGGCAACATCCTGGTCGAGTACGGGGTGGTCGGCCTTCTCGTCCTGCCGGTCGTGGCCCTCGTCCCGCGCGCGGTGGTCCTCGGTCTCGGGGTCGCGCTGACAGGCGCGGCCTACGCGCTCGCGGGCGGCGGTCTCGCCGCGACGCCCGGCCTGGTGCTCGCCGGGGCCGGGGCCGCGGCGTACGGGTTGCCGCGGGCGCTCGAGACCCGCACCCGCGGAGTCGCGCTCGTGTGCGCCGCCGCGGCGGTCCTCACGGTGCCCGCGCTGGCGTGGCAGCTGACGCAGCCCGGCGACCCGCGGTTCACCACCGCGGGCGGCGTCGCCGGGCTCGTGGTGGCGGTGCTCTGGACGACCGGCCTCGCGCTGCTCTGGCGCACCCCGGCGCGGCGCGCGATCGCCTGGTTCTTCGAGCCGCTGGGCCGGATGGCGCTCAGCGGGTACGTCGGGGCGGCGGTCGTCCTGGCGGCCGCGGCCCGGGTGGTGGACTTCGGGTCGATGGCGACGGTGACGCCGGTCGTGCTGCTGTGCGTGCCGCTGATCGTGGCCCAGTCCCTGCTGAGCCGGGCATGGCTGCGGCGGTGCGCGTACGGCCCGGTCGAGTGGGTGCTGCGGTGTGCGACCTGGTGGCGTGCGGTGCCGTTGCGGGCCGGCCGCACTCGGCAGGAGCCGCGCCCGGCCCGCGGCTAGGGTCGAGGGGACCCGCGCCGCCGACGACGAGGATCTCCTGATGGCCCGCACCGCTGACGACGTCGCCCTCGAGGACGCGCTCGACCCGCTCGTGGTCGCGATGGACATCGGCTCCACCGCGACCCGGGGCGGCGTGCACGACGCGACCGGCCGCCCGGTGCACGGCCTGCAGCACAAGGTCCCGCACGCATTCACCGTCGCCCCGGACGGCACCTCGGTGATCGACCCGGACCAGGTCGCGGACGAGGTCGGTCAGGTCCTCGACGCGGTGGCCGGGGACCGGCGGCTCGGGACCCGCGTGGCGGGCGTCGCGCTCGACACGTTCGCCGCGTCGCTGATCGGGGTCGACGCCGCGGGTCGCGCGCTGACCCCGTGCCTCACCTACGCCGACTCCCGCAGCGCCGCCGCCGTGGCCGCGCTGCGCGAGGAGCTGGTCGAGCGCGCGGTGCAGCAGCGCACCGGCACCCGCCTGCACACGAGCTACCACGCGCCCCGGCTGCGCTGGCTCGCGACCGCCGACCCGCGGGTCGCCGCCGGGGCGGCCGCGTGGTGGTCGCTCGGCGAGTACGTCTACGCCCGGCTCGTCGGCGAGCCGCTGGCCGGGACGTCGACGGTGGCGTGGACCGGGCTGCTCGACCGACGCACGGGGGCCCTGGACGCCGAGCTGCTGACCGCGGTCGGCGCCGACCCCGGCCGGTTCTCCCCGCCGCGAGACACGACCGACCCCGCGACGCCCACCGCCCCGGCCCGCTGGCCCGCGCTCGCCCGCGCCGCCTGGTTCCCCGTGATCACCGACGGCTACGCCAGCAACGTCGGCTCCGGCGCGACGGACGCGACCGTGATGACCGCGTCGACGGCGACCTCCGGCGCGCTCCGTGTCCTGGTCGACGGGCCGGCGGACCCGCTGCCGTTCGGGCTGTGGAACTACCGCGTCGAGGCGGGGCGGACGCTGCTCGGCGGGGCGATCAACGACGTCGGGCGGGCCGTGAGCTGGGCGCAGGCGACCCTGCGGCTGAGCGAGGACCTCGCGCCGGTGCTCGCCGCCGCGCCCGCGGACGGGACGCCGCTCGTGCTGCCGTACCTCACGGGCGAGCGCGCGCCGGGCTGGGCCGGCGCGGCCCGTGCCGCGTTCACCGGGGTCTCCGCGGCCACGACCCCCGACGTCCTGTACCGCGGGATCGTCGAGGGCGTCGCGCTCACGTACGCCCGGGTCGCCGACGAGCTGCACCCGGCGGCGCCCGACGTGGTCGAGGTCGCCGCCTCCGGGCGGGTCAGCGGCGAGCAGCCGGGGTGGCTGCAGGTCCTCGCGGACGTGCTCGGCCGGCCGGTCACGCACGTGACGCGGAAGCGGGCGACGCAGCGCGGGACGGCGCTGCTCGCGCTGGGCGTCCTCGCGCCGGACGTCGAGCGGGCGCCGCGCGCCACCGGCGCGACGTACGAGCCGCGCGCCGAGCACACCGACCACTACGGCGAGCGCGCGGCGCGGTTCGGTGCGGCGTACGACGCGCTGGTCGGGGGCTGAGCCCGTGCCGGCGGCGTTCGCGGCGCTCCCGACGTCGGCCGCGTGGCGGTTCGTCGACGCGGTCGACGGCTTCGAGGTGGTGCACCCGACGCCGGGGCGGCTGCGCGGGCACACGTCCGCGCTCGAGGACGGCCGGACGTACGCGGTCCGGTACGAGATCGCGCTCGACGACGGCTGGCGGACCCGGGAGGCCCGCGTGTGGTCCGACACCGTCGACGGACCGCGGTCGACGGTGGTCCGGTCGGACGGCCACGGCACCTGGACGGTCGACGACGCCCCGGCGCCTCACCTCGACGGGCTGGTGGACGTCGACCTGGAGGCGTCGGCCTGCACGAACACGCTCCCGGTGCACCGGCTGGACCTGCGCGTCGGCGAGGTGGTCGCGGCGCCGGCCGTCTACGTCCGGGCGCAGGACCTGGCGGTCGTCCGGCTCGAGCAGACCTACTGCCGCCGGCCGGACGGGCGGTTCGACTACACGTCGCAGGGCGGCGCGTTCCGCGCGGTCCTCACCTACGACGACGCGGGGCTCGTCCTCGACTACCCGGGCATCGCGGTCCGGGCCGGCTGAGCGGATGCACGACGGCGGTCAGTACACGAGCCGCCGGACGTCCTCCGGGTGCAGCACCAGCCGGACCTGGTCGTCTCGGAGCACGCCCGCCAGGTCCTCCTGCCGGGCCGGGTCGTCCAGGTCCCAGTACCGGTGCGCCAGTCGCTCGGCGAGCTCGTGGGCGCCGTCCTCCTCGATCGTGACCCGGCCCGCGATCGCCACCCAGTGCTCGCGCTCGGCCACCGGCGCGGCCACGACGAGGGAGGCGCGCGGGTCGCGGCGCAGGCGGCGCACCTTGAGCGCGTCCGCCTCGCTGAACAGCTGGACGGTGCCCTCGTCGGTGACCTCGAACCACACGGGCCGCGGCTGCGGCGGCGTGGGTCCGGCGGCGACGGTCAGGAACCCGTGCAGCGGGCGGCGCAGCAGGTCGAGGTCCTCGGGGGTCAGGGTGGCGTCGGTGCTCATCACGGCCTCTTCCGGGTCGGTGGCGTCATCCACGGCCATCCCACCGGGACCGTCCCGGCGGCGCAACCGGCGCGACCGGCGCGACCTGCGCGACCTGCGCGCAGGCACGGCGCGCGCGATGCTGGCACCCCCGACCCCGAGGAGCGCCGTGGACACCGCCGCCGACCTGCCGCCCGTGCTGCATCCGGTCTGGGACGCCCTCGCCGCGGCGACGAGCCGCCGGACGGCGTTCACGCTTGCCGGCCTGGCCACCGTGTCCGGGGACGGCACCCCGCAGGTCCGCTCCGTCATCCTCCGCGACTGGGACCGGGCGCGGGGCGTGCTCGCGTTCGCGACGGACGAGCGGTCCACGAAGGTGCGCGAGCTCCGGGCCGAGCCGCGTGTCGCGATCGTGCTGTGGGACGACGAGGCCCAGGTGCAGGTGCGCCTCGCGGGAAGGGCGACCGTCGCGGCCGACCTCGCGGAGCGGCGGCGCCGGTGGGAGGGCCTGGGGCCGGGCACGCGCCGCGGCTACGCGACGACGACGGCCCCGGGCGCGGCCGTCGACGGCCGCGTCGCGCAGGACGACGACGAGGCGGCCTGGTTCGCCCGGTTCGCCTGGGTCGAGGTCGTCGTGGACCGGGTCGATCGCCTCGACCTGTCGGCCGACCCGCACGACCGGATGGTGGCCGAGCGCGGGGCCGGCGGCTGGCGCGCCCGGCGCGTCGCCCCGTGACGCGCCGGGGACCCCTGTCGGCCGGGCCGGCGCCCGCGTAGCCTCGCCGCATGGCCGACGTCGTCCTCTTCCACCACTCCGGCGGCCTGACGGCCGGCGTCCGCGCGTTCGCGGACCTCCTGCGCGAGCGTGGGCACACGGTGCACACGCCCGACCTGTTCGAGGGGCGGACGTACTCCGACGTGGCGGACGGCGTCGCGTTCGTGGAGTCCGTCGGCGAGGACGTGTTCGCCCGCCGCGCCGCCGAGGCCGTCGCCGGGCTGCCCGCCGAGGTCGTCTACGGCGGGATGTCGTTCGGCGCCGCCCGTGCGGGCGAGCAGGCGCTCGCCCGGCCCGGCACGCGCGGCGCGTTCTTCCTGTACGGCGCCGTGGCTCCGTCCTGGTGGGACGCGACCTGGCCCGACGAGGTCCCGGCGCAGGCGCACGTCGCGGAGGGCGACCCGTGGCGCGAGCCCGAGGCGGAGGACGAGCTGGTCGGGTTCGGCGGCGAGCTGTTCGTGTACCCGTGCGCGGGCCACCTGTTCGCCGAGGTCGGGCACCCGGACCACGACCCGGCCTGCGCGGAGCTCGCGACGGAGCGGGTGCTGACGTTCCTGGACGGCCTGGACTGAGGTCGCCGCGGGCCGGGCTCGTACCATCGCCCGGTGCCCCCTCGCTCCCCGCTGCCGCCGCGCCACGGCCTGGCCGCCGCGTGGCTGCGCACCCCGGACCGGGACCGTGCGCGCCCCGTGCACTGGGCCACGATGGGCGCCTGGCTCCGCGACCGGCTCCCCGAGCAGGTCGACGTCGCGGCGATGCTCGCGGACGGCCGGTTCGTCGCCGAGGACGGCAGCCCGGTGCGGCCGGACGACCCGTACGGGCCGCACCGGTTCGTCTGGTTCCACCGCGACCTCCGCGACGAGCCCGAGGTGCCCGGCGCGATCCACGTCGTGCACCGGGACGAGCGGCTGGTGGTCGTCGACAAGCCGCCGTTCCTGTCCTCGATCCCGCGGGGCCGGCACGTGCTGCAGAGCGTGGTCGTCCGGCTGCGCGCCGAGCTCGGGCTGCCGGAGCTGTCGCCCCTGCACCGGCTGGACCGGGTGACCTCGGGGCTGCTGATGCTCGCGACCGAGCAGCGGTGGCGCGGCGCGTACCAGACGGTGTTCGAGCGCCGGGAGGTGCGCAAGACCTACCGGGCCCTCGCGCCGGTGCGGGCCGACCTGGACCTGCCCGTCGACGTGCGGAACCACATCCGCAAGGAGCGCGGGGTGTGGCAGGCGGAGGTGGTGCCGGGCGCGCCGGTGAACGCGGAGACCCGCGTCGAGCTGGAGTCGGCGCGCCCCGACGGGCTCGGGGTCTACCGGCTGAGCCCGCGCACCGGGCAGACGCACCAGCTGCGGCTGCACCTGCTGGGGCTCGGCATCCCGATCGTCGGGGACCCGCTGTACCCGGTGGTGCGGGACGTCCCGGTCGACGACTTCTCCACGCCGCTGCAGCTGCTCGCGGCGGAGATCGGGTTCGCCGACCCGGTCGACGGGGCGGAGCGGCGCTTCGCGAGCGTGCGCCGTCTCCCGCTGGTGGCGGAGGCCTGACCGCCTCGCAAGCCCCTGACCTGGACGAAGACCCGGGCTTGGGTCGTTCGGCCCATTAGACACGGCTTGGCCCGTCGAAAACTTGCCGCATGCGCAGCGAGGGGACGGCCCGCACGGGTCCGGGACGTGTCGTGGTGGTGGGCGGCGGGATGGTCGCGCACCGGTTCGCGGAGCAGCTCGCCGCGCGGGCCGACGCCGGGGAGTGGCACCTCACGGTGATCGGCGAGGAGCCGCACCTGCCGTACGACCGGGTGCACCTGTCGGAGGTGTTCGCCGGCCGGGCCGACGCGGACCTGGCGCTCGCGCCGGAGGTGTGGGCGGACCCGCGGGTCGACCTGGTGACGGGCGACCCCGTGGTCGCGCTGGACCTGGCCGCGCAGACCGTGACCACCCGCGCCGGACGGGTCGAGCCGTACGACGCGCTCGTGCTGGCCACCGGGTCCCGGGCCTGGGTGCCGCGCACCGAGGGCGTCGACCTGCCGGGCGTGCTCTGCTACCGGACGCTCGGCGACGTCACCGACCTGCGGTCCTGGGTCGCCGACCGCGCCGCCGCGCTGGGCCGTCCGCTGCGGGGCGCCGTCGTCGGCGGCGGCGTCCTCGGCCTGGAGGCCGCCGCGGCGCTGCAGACCCTCGACGTCGCGCCGACGGTCGTCGAGTTCGCCGACCGGCTGATGGCCGTGCAGCTCGACGCGGGCGGCGGCGAGGCGCTGCGCGTCCTGGTGACGGACCTCGGGATGGACGTGCGCACCTCCGCCGCCGCGACCCGGGTGGTCGCGGGGGAGGACGGCCGGGTCGCGGGCCTGGAGCTGTCCACCGGCGAGACGGTGCCCGCCGACGTGGTCGTCTACTCGACGGGGATCCGACCTCGAGACGGCCTGGCCCGGGCGGCCGGGCTCGTGGTCGCCGAGCGCGGCGGCGTCGTGGTCGGGCCCGCCTGCCGCACCTCCGACCCGGCGGTGTGGGCGATCGGCGAGTGCGCGTCGTACGAGGGCGAGTGCGCGGGCCTGGTGGCGCCCGGCAACGCGATGGCCGAAGTCGTCGTCGACCAGCTGTGCGGCGGCGTCAAGGGCTACAGCAAGGCCGCGGACGGGACGAAGCTCAAGGGCGTCGGGGTCGACGCGGCCAGCTTCGGCGACGTGCTCGCGCTCGCGCCGGGCGCGCTCGAGGTCACGTTCGCCGACCCGGTCGCGAAGACGTACCGCAAGCTCGTCGTCTCCGACGACGCCCGGGTGCTGCTGGGCGGCGTGTTCGTCGGCGACATCGAGCTGTACTCCGCGCTGCGCCCGATGCTGGGCCGCCCGCTCGGCGCCGACCCGTCCGCGTTCCTCGCCCCGCAGGGCGGCGGTGCCCCGGTGCAGACCGACGTGCCGGACGACGTGGTGCTGTGCTCCTGCTCCAACGTGTCGGCCGGCACCGTCCGGGCCGCGGTCACCGAGCACGGCTGCACCAGCGTCGCCGAGGTGAAGACCTGCACCCGCGCCGGGACCGTCTGCGGCTCGTGCGTCCCCCTGCTGACCACGGTCGTGAACCGCACGCTGGAGAAGGCCGGCATCGCGGTGTCCTCGGCGATGTGCGAGCACTTCGCGATGTCCCGCGCCGAGCTCTACGCGCTGGTCCGGGCCGAGGGGCTGCGCACGTTCACCGAGGTGGTGGCGGCGCACGGCACCGGCCGGGGCTGCGCGGTCTGCCGCCCGGTGGTCGCGTCGATCCTGTCCTCGCTCGGCATCGGCCACGTGCTGCAGCCGGACCAGGCCCCGCTGCAGGACACCAACGACCACCTGCTCGCGAACCTGCAGAAGGACGGCACCTACTCGGTCGTCCCGCGCATGCCCGGCGGCGAGGTCACGCCCGAGCGGCTGCTCGTGCTGGCGGAGGTCGCCCGCGACTTCGGCCTGTTCACCCGGGTCACCGGCGCGCAGCGGATCGCGATGTTCGGCGCCCGCCAGGACCAGCTGCCGGCGATCTGGCGGCGGCTGGTCGACGCCGGGTTCGAGTCGGGCCAGGCCTACGGCAAGTCGCTGCGGGCGGTGAAGACCTGCGTCGGCCAGGCGTGGTGCCGGTTCGGCGTGCAGGACTCCGCGAGCATGGCGGTCCGCCTGGAGCTCCGGTACCGGGGGCTGCGGTCGCCGCACAAGTTCAAGGTCGGCGTCTCCGGCTGCGCCCGCGAGTGCGCCGAGGCGCGCGGCAAGGACGTGGGCGTCATCGCGACCGAGAAGGGCTGGAACGTCTACGTCGGCGGCAACGGCGGGTTCACGCCGCGGCACGCCGACCTGCTGGCCGAGGACCTGGACGACGACCGGCTGGTCCAGGTGGTCGACCGGTTCCTGGCCCTCTACGTCCGGAGCGCGGACCGGCTGCAGCGCACGGCGCCGTGGGTCGCGGCCTACCCGGGCGGGCTCGAGGAGCTGCGGCGCGTGCTGGTCGAGGACTCGCTCGGCATCGGCGCGGAGCTCGACGCGGAGGTGGAACGGCACGTGTCCGGCTACGTCGACGAGTGGCGCGCCACCCTCGACGACCCGGAGAAGCTGCGCCGGTTCACGCCGTACCTGAACGACCCGGACGCCGCCGACCCCGACCTGGCCTACGTGCCGCAGCGGGGCCAGGCGCGCCCGGCCCGACCCGGCGAGCACGGCCACCACGACCTGCGCGTCGCCCGCACCCTCGAGGAGGCTCCGCTGTGACCAGCGACGTCGTGGCGGACGAGGTCCGCGTCTGCCGGCTGGACGACCTGCTGCCCGAGCGCGGCGCGGGCGCCCTGGTCGGCGAGCACCGGATCGCGGTGTTCCGGCTCGCCGACGACCGGGTGCTGGCCGTGCAGCAGCGGGACCCGTACTCCGGGGCCAACGTGCTGAGCCGCGGCATCGTCGGCGACGTCGGCGGCGCGGCCACGGTCACGTCGCCGATGTTCAAGCAGGTCTGGGACCTGGCGACGGGTGCGTGCCTGGACCCGGTCGGCAAGGAACCGGTGGACCTGCGCACCTACCCGGTGCGGCTGGTGGGCGACGAGGTGCGTGTGGCGGTGACCCCGTGAGCCTGCTGCTGGGCCTGGACCTGACCGACCGCGCGGTGCTCGTGGCCGGCGGCGGGCCGGTGGCGGCGCGCCGGGCCCGGGCCGCGGTCGACGCCGGCGCCGAGGTGCGGGTGGTGGCGCCCGACGTGGTGGACGACCTGGTGGCGCTCACGGCCGGGGGCGCCGTGACCGTGCACCGGCGCCCCGTGGCCGAGGCCGACGTCGCCGACGTGTGGCTCGTGCACGCGTGCACGGGCGACGCCGCCGTGGACGGCGCGCTGGCCCGGTGGGCCGAGGAGCGGCGGGTGTTCTGCGTCGTCGCGTCGGACGCCGGCCGCGGCAGCGCGCGCACCCCGGCGACCGTGACGGCGGCCGGCGTGCACGTCGGCGTGCTGTCGGCGGGGCGGCCCGACCCGGCGCGGGCGGCGGCGGTCCGGGACCACGTGGCGGCCGAGCTGCTGGGCGGCCGTGCGGACCTGCGCCCGTCCCGGCCGACGTCCGGGGGGCCGGACCTGCTGCTGCCGGGCGAGGTCGCCCTGGTCGGCGGCGGCACCGGCGACCCGGCGCTGATGACGGTCCGGTCCCGGACGCTGCTGGCGCAGGCCGACGTGGTCGTGACCGACCGGCTCGGCCCGACGGCCGTGCTCGCCGACCTGCGGGACGACGTGGAGGTGATCGCCGTCGGCAAGGCACCCGGCGTGCACCAGGTCGCGCAGGAGGAGATCAACGCGGTGCTGGTGACGCAGGCGCGCCTCGGCCGCCGGGTCGTCCGGCTCAAGGGCGGGGACCCGTTCCTGTTCGGCCGCGGCGGCGAGGAGGTGCTGGCGTGCCGTGCCGCGGGCGTGCCGGTGCGGGTGGTGCCCGGGGTGACCTCGGCGGTCGCGGCGGCGGAGGTGGCCGGGATCCCCGTGACCCACCGCGGCACGGCGGACCGGGTGCACGTCGTGAACGGGCACGGTGCGCTGACGGAGGTCGACCTCGCGGCGCTGCGGGCGCCGGGCGTCACCGCGGTGGTGCTCATGGGGATGGCGGGCCTGGGCCGGTTGACGGCGCAGGCGCTGGACGCCGGGGTCGACCCCGAGACGCCGGTGGCGGTGGTGCACGCCGCGACGCTCCCCGGCGAGCGGGTGGTGCGCGGACCGCTCTGGGAGGTGGCGGCGCGGTGCGCCGAGCAGGGCGTCGGGTCGCCCGCGGTGGTCGTCGTCGGCGAGGTGACGCGGGAGGGGTTCCTCGAGCCGGGCCACCCCGGGGTCGCGCGGGCGGTGCCGGCACGCCGAGCGCCCGCTGGTGCCGGCGCGGCGGCCGTCCGCGGCGACCGCGCCGGCCGTGCCCGGGCTGGTGCCGGCGTGAGCGGCGCCCCGGTGCTGGTCGCCTGCGCGCACGGGACCAGGAGCGCCGCGGGGCGCGCGGTGGTGCGGGCGCTGGTCGAGGACGTGCGGCGGCTCCGGCCGGGGCTGGACGTGCGCGAGGCCTTCGTCGACGTGCAGGAGCCCGCGGTGGAGGACGTGGTGGGCGAGGCGGCGGGGGCCACCGGGACGCAGGCCGTCCCGGACGGCGTGCCCGCAGTCGTCGTCGCGCCGCTACTGCTGTCCACCGGCGTGCACGTCCGGCACGACATCGGCGCCGCGGTCGCGGACCGGCCCGCGGTGGCCGCCGAACCGCTCGGGCCGGACGACCGGCTGGCGGGGGTCCTGGTCGACCGGCTGGTCGAGGCGGGCGCGACGGTGGACGACGCCGTGGTGCTCGCGGCCGCCGGTTCCAGCGACCCGGCGGCGGTGGTCGCCGTCGGGGCGGTGCTCGACGCGCTGCGGGCCCGCTGGCCCGGGCCGGTGACGGTGGGCTACGGCGCCGCGGCGCGGCCGGACGTCGCCACGGCGGTCGCGGACGCCCGGGCCGCGGGCACCCGGCGCGTCGTGGTCGCGGCGTACCTGCTGGCGCCCGGGCACTTCCACGGCGCGCTCGCGGCGGCGGGCGCGGACGTCGTGACGGCGCCGCTCGCGCCGCACCCGGACCTGGCCCGGATCGTGCTCGACCGGTACGACGCGGCACTGCGCTGACGGCCGTGGCGATCGCGGGGGCCT
This sequence comes from Cellulomonas sp. PS-H5, assembly GCF_019265565.1. Lineage (NCBI taxonomy): Bacteria > Bacillati > Actinomycetota > Actinomycetes > Micrococcales > Cellulomonadaceae > Cellulomonas > Cellulomonas sp. PS-H5. Next base: position 21,583 of record NZ_JAHVCI010000008.1, on the reverse strand, counting down.
GCGGGGCGGCCGGAGGGGAGCAGGATGGCCGGGTGACCGTCGACGCCGCGACCCGGCACCGGGCCCTGTCCTCCCCGAGCCGCACCGCGATCCTCGCCGTGCTCCGGGCGGAGGGCGCGGGCCTGGCGGTCGAGCGGGTCGCCGAGCGGGTCGGGCTGCACGTGAACACCACCCGGGAGCACCTGGAGGTCCTGGTCGCCGCGGGCCTGGCGTCCCGGACCGCCGAGGCGCGCGCCACCCGCGGCCGGCCGCGGACGCTGTACGCCGCCCGTGGACCGGCGGAGCCGGACGGGGAGCCGTGGCTCCGCGACCAGCTGAGCCGGGTGCTGCTCGCCGGGTACGGGCGGCCGATCGCCGAGCCCGGGGCCGAGGCCGAGCGGGCGGCGGAGGGGCTGGCGGCGGAGCTGGCCGCCCTCGGGCCGACCCAGCCCGCCGAGCCCGCCCCGCCTGCCGATCCTGCCGCCCCCGTCGCGCCGACCGACCCCACCGGCGCCCGCGACCGGCAGCTCGCCGCGCTGCACGAGCACTTCGCCCGCCTGGGCTTCGACCCCGAGCTCCGCGGCGCGGAGGTGCGGCTGCGCCGCTGCCCGGTGCTCGACCTGGCGCACGAGCGCACCGAGGTCGTGTGCGGGGTGCACCTCGGGCTGGCCCGCGGCGTGCTCGCGCGGGTCGGGGGGCCGGTGCAGGCGGCGGGCATCGTGCCGTTCGCCGGGCCCGGCTACTGCGTCCTCCGGCTCGCGGGCGTCGCCCCCGCACCGGGACCTACGTCCGAGGCCGCACCCCTCCCGGGATAAATACGCTCGATCCCGTGAATAAGCCTCCGCGGGTCGGCCTGCGGCTCACGGTCCTCGTGCCGGCCGGGGTGGCGGTGCTCGCGGGCCTCGACGGTGCGCTGCTGCTGCTCGGCCTGTCCGCGCCGGTGCGCTCCGCCCGCCTCGAGCAGGTGCACGGGCCGCTGATGGTGCTCGGCTTCGTCGGCACCGTGGTCGCGCTGGAGCGGACCGTGGCCGTCGGCGGTCGCCGCGCCCTGCTCGCCCCGGCCTGCCTCGCGGCCGGCGCGCTGCTGCTGCTCGGCCCGGCACCGGTGGTCGCCGGCGCGGTCGCGCTGCTCGGAGGGACCGTCGGGCTGTGCGCGATCTACGCCGTCGTCTGGCGCCGGCAGCCGTCCACCGCGCTCGCGGTGCAGGCCCTCGGAGCCGGGCTGGCGGTCGTCGCCGCCGGGCCGTGGGCGCGCGGCGTCGCGGTGCCGTACCTGGCGCCGGCGCTCGCCGGGTTCCTGGTCCTGACCGTCGCCGGCGAGCGGCTCGAGCTCGGCCGGGTCGGCGGCCTGCCGCGCCGGGCGGAGGACGCGGTGCTGGGCTGCGCGGTCGCCTGGTGGGTCGCCGCCGTCGCCGGTCTGCTGTGGCCCGAGCCGGCGCACGTCGCGCTGGGCGCGGTGCTGCTCGCGCTCGTCGCGGTCCTGCTGCGGCACGACGTCGCCCGCCGGACGGTCCGGGGCGCCGGGCTCCCGCGGTTCATGGCGGTCGCGATGCTCGGTGGGTACGCGTGGCTCGCGGTCGCCGGCGCGATCTGGCTCGCCGCCGGGCGGGTGCTCGCCGGACCCGCGTACGACGCGGTGCTGCACGCGGTGTTCCTCGGGTTCGTGGTGTCGATGCTGATGGCCCACGCACCGGTGGTGCTGCCGGCCGTGGTCCGGCGGCCGCTGCCGTACCGGCCGGTGATGTACGCGCCGCTGGTGCTCCTGCACGTCACGCTCGCGCTGCGGTTGCTGGTGGGCGACGCGCACGGGCAGGCGTGGGCCGTCCGGGCCGGCGGCGTCGGGAACGTGGTGGCGCTGCTGTCGTTCCTGGCGCTCGCGGCCGGGAGCGCGCTCCTCGGCCCGGCCACGCGGGAGCGCGCCGCCAGGCCCGCCCCGGCGGCCGCGACCGCCGCGACGCCCGCGGGGGCGGCGTCGTGAGGCGCGCGGACTGGCACCTGCGCGCGCACGTCCTCGTGCTCGCGTGGGGCGTCGCGGCCGTCGTGGTCGCGCTCGCGCACCGCTGGGCGCCCGCGTCCGGCTGGCTGATGGTGCACCTGCTGCTGCTCGGCGCGGCGAGCACGGCGATCCTCGTCTGGAGCCAGCACTTCGCCGACACCCTGATCCGCCGGGCGGCGCCCCGGCGGGCGCTGCTGGTCCGGCTGGCCGTGCACACCGCCGGCTCGCTGCTCGTCGTGGCGGGCGTGGTCGGGCGGTGGACCCCCGTCGTCGTGCTCGGCGGGACGCTGGTCGCCGGCGTCGCAGTGGACCAGGCGGTGCGGATCGCCCGGCAGGGCCGCGGCGGTCTGCCGACGCGGTTCGGCCACCTGGCCCGGTACTACGTCGCGGCCGGCGCGCTGCTCGTGCCCGGCGTCGCGTGCGGCGTGCTGATGGCGCGGTTCCCGGTCGGCCCTGACCTGCACGGCCGGCTCGCGGTCGCGCACGTGGCGCTGTCCGTGCTCGGCTGGATCGGCGTCACGGTGGCGGGCACGCTCGTCGTGCTGTGGCCGACCGTGCTGCACGTCCGGATCGACGACCCCGCGGAGCGCGCCGCCCGGCGGACGCTGCCGGTGCTGGTGGCCGGGGTGGTCGTGCTCGCCGCGGGGGCACTCGCGGGCGTGCCGGCCGCCGCCGGGCTCGGCGCCGCGGTGGTGGTCGCCGGGATCGGGCTGCTCGCGGTGCCGCTCGCCCGCCTGGTGCGCGGGGCGCGGGTCGGGACGTTCGCGGTGCGGTCGCTCGCCGCCGCGGTGGCGTGGTGGGCCGGGGCGACGGCGGTGCTCGGGGTCCGGGTCGTCGTCGCGCCGTCGTGGGAGGCGGCCGCGGCCGGGCTGTCGGCGCTGACGCCCGCGCTGGTGGTGGGGTTCGCCGCGCAGGTGCTGGTCGGCTCGCTGTCGCAGCTGCTGCCGGTGGTGCTCGGCGGCGGGCCCGCGGTGTCGAAGGAGACCTCGGCGCTGCTGAACCGCGGCGCGGAGGCGCGGTTCGTCCTGCTCAACGGCGCGCTCGCGCTGTTCCTGGCGCCCGTGCCGAGCCTGGTGCGCGTCGGGGTGTCGGTCGTCGGCCTGGGCGCGCTGGTGGCGTTCCTGGTGCTGGCGGCGCGGGCGGTGCTCACCGCTCGCCGGCTCCGCGCCGCCTCGGGTCCGGGTGCGGTGCCGCTGCCCGCGCCGGCTCGCCGCGACGCCGCGGGCGGCCCGGCCGACCCGGTCGCGGGGGCGCGCCGCCGGGGTGGCGCGGGCGTGGCGGTGGCGGGGCTGCTCGGCGTCGTCGTGCTCGGTGTCGGGCTCGACCCGGCCGCGGCGGGGCTCACCTCCGGTGCCGTCGCCGCAGCAGCGGACGGCGCGCCTGTCGCCGCCACCGGCCGCACCACCACCGTCGAGGTCGAGGCCCAGGACATGCGGTTCGTGCCCGACAGGGTCGAGGTGCCCGCGGGCGACCGCCTGGTGATCCGGGTGACCAACGCCGACGCCGCGGTGCACGACCTCGTGCTCGCGAACGGCGCCACCTCCGGGCGGCTCGGCCCGGGGGAGTCGGCGGACGTCGACGCGGGCGTGGTCGGGGCCGACCTGGACGGGTGGTGCTCGGTCGCCGGGCACCGGCTGATGGGGATGACGCTGGACGTGGTGGTCACCGGCGGGGCCGCGGCGGCGGACGGGGCCGACGGCGGCGCCGGCGCGCCGGACCACGCCGCGATGGGCCACGGCGGGACGCCGACGGGCGACGGCGCGTCGTCGGCGGCCGAGGACGTCGACCTGTCCGGCACCGCGGGCACCGCGACCGGCGCCCGCGACGCCGTGCTTCCGCCGCTCGCGGAGACCGGCCCGACGACCCGCCGCGTCACGCTGCGCGTCCAGGAGCAGGAGCAGGAGGTCGCGCCGGGCGTCGTCCAGACGGTGTGGACGTTCGGCGGCACAGCGCCCGGGCCGGTGCTGCACGGCCGGGTCGGCGACACCTTCGTCGTCACGCTCGAGAACGACGGCAGCATCGGGCACTCGGTGGACTTCCACGCCGGCTCGCTCGCGCCCGACGACGTCATGCGCACCATCGCCCCCGGCGAGACGCTGACGTACACGTTCACCGCCACCCGGTCGGGGATCTGGATGTACCACTGCTCGACGATGCCGATGAGCCTGCACATCGCGAACGGCATGGCCGGGGCCGTCGTGATCGAACCCGCGGGGCTGCCCGAGGTCGACCGGCAGTACGTGCTGGTGCAGTCCGAGCTGTACCTCGGGCCGCAGGGCGGGACCGCGGACGAGCAGAAGCTCCGCGACGGTGCCGCGGACCTGGTCGTGTTCAACGGGGTCGCCGACCAGTACCGGCACGACCCGCTGCCGGCGGCGGTCGGCGAGCGGGTGCGGGTCTGGGTCCTCGACACCGGCCCGTCCCGGGCCGGTGCGTTCCACGTCGTCGGCGGGCAGTTCGACTCCGTGTTCCGGGAGGGCGACTACACGCTGCGGGACGGCGGCAGCACCGGGACCGGCGGCGCGCAGGTGCTGGCGCTGCAGCCCGCGGAGGGCGGGTTCGTGGAGCTCACGTTCCCCGAGGCGGGGCACTACCCGTTCGTCTCGCACGTCATGACCGACGCCGAGCGCGGGGCCCGCGGGGTGTTCGAGGTGGCGGCGGCGCCCTGACCGGGGCCCGCCTGCCGTCGCGGGGCCCGCGCCGGGTTACCGTCGTGCGGTCCCCCGTCGACGATCCGCCGCAGGAGCACCGCCGCATGAAGCGAGTCACCCACCCGGACGCCCAGGCGTTCCGGATCGCCGCGTTCCTGGAGGCCGCGACGTGGGCCGGCCTGCTCGTCGGCATGTTCCTCAAGTACGTCACGAAGACCACCGAGGTCGGCGTGCAGGTGTTCGGGCAGGCCCACGGCCTGGTGTTCCTGGCCTACGCGGCGCTGACCCTCGTCGCCGGGATCCGGCTGCGCTGGGGCTGGTGGCCGACGCTGGTGGCGCTCGCGGCCTCGGTGCCGCCGATGTTCACGCTGCTCGCCGAGCGGTGGCTGCACCGGACGGGCCGGCTGGAGGCGCCGGCGGACCGCGGATCCCGGACGGCGGCGGAGAGCGAGCCGGCCGAGCGCTGACCCGCGCCGCCGGGACGGAAAGCGCGTGAGCCCGCCTGGCCGAGGCCCGACAATGGACCCATGAGCGCGACCGTGCAGGCCAAGGGCGTGGGGGCCGCGTTCGGCGACCGCGAGCTGTTCTCCGGCGTCGACCTGGTGGTGGCGCCGGGCGACGTCGTCGGGCTCGTCGGGCCCAACGGCGCGGGCAAGTCGACCCTGCTGCGGATCCTCGCGGGGACCCGCGCGCCCGACGACGGCGCCGTCGCGGTGTCCCCGCCGACGGCGCAGCTCGGCTACCTCGCGCAGGAGATCGAGCGCCGCGCGGACGAGTCGGTGCGGGCGCACCTGGAGCGGCGCACCGGCGTCGGCCCCGCGCAGGCGGCGATGGACGCCGCGGCCGAGCGGCTGGGCGCGGGCGAGCCCGGATCGGACGACGAGTTCGCCGAGGCGCTGGAGCGCTGGATGGGCCTCGGCGGCGCGGACCTGGAGGCCCGCACGGGCTCGGTGCTCGCGGACCTCGGCCTCGACGTCGACCCGGAGCTGCCCATGACCGCCCTGTCCGGCGGCCAGGCGGCGCGCGTCGGCCTCGCGGCGCTGCTGCTGTCCCGGTACGACCTGTACCTGCTGGACGAGCCGACCAACGACCTCGACCTGGAGGGGCTGGCGCTGCTGGAGGACTTCGTGGACCGGTCGACCGCGCCGGTGGTCGTCGTCAGCCACGACCGGGAGTTCCTCAGCCGTACGGTCACGTCGGTCGTCGAGATCGACCGGAGCCTGCAGCGGGTGGCCGTGTACGGCGGCTCGTACGACGCCTACCTGGAGGAGCGGTCCACGGCGCGGCGCCAGGCCCGCGAGGCCTACGAGGACTACGCCGCCCGCCGCGACGCGCTGTCCGCCCGCGCCCGGATGCAGCGCGCGTGGATGGACAAGGGCGTGAAGAACGCCCGGCGCAAGGCGTCCGACAACGACAAGATCGGCCGGAAGTTCCGCGCGGACGCCTCGGAGAAGCAGGCGGCCAAGGCCCGGCAGACCGAGCGGCTGATGGAGCGGCTGGAGGTGGTCGCGGAGCCGCGCAAGGAGTGGCAGCTCCAGATGAGCATCGCCGCCGCGCCCCGGTCCGGGGCCGTGGTCGCGGCGGCGCGGGCGGCGGTCGTGCACCGGGGCGGGTTCACGCTCGGTCCCGTCGACGTGCAGCTCGACTGGCAGGACCGCGTGGCGGTCACCGGACCGAACGGCGCCGGCAAGACCACGCTGCTCGCGCTGCTGCTGGGCCGGCTCGCCCCCGACGAGGGCCGGGTCGACCTCGGGTCCGGTGTGCTCGTCGGCGAGGTCGACCAGGCGCGCGCCGCGTTCGAGGGCGACGCCCCGCTCGCCGACGCGTTCTCCCGGGAGGTCCCGGACTGGACGACCGCCGACGTGCGGACGCTGCTCGCCAAGTTCGGGCTCGGGGGCCACCACGTCCACCGGCCCGCGGCCTCGCTGTCGCCGGGGGAGCGGACCCGCGCGGCCCTCGCGCTCCTCCAGGCCCGCGGGGTCAACCTCCTGGTCCTCGACGAGCCGACCAACCACCTCGACCTCCCGGCGATCGAGCAGCTGGAGCAGGCGCTGGAGTCGTTCGACGGCACGGTGCTGCTCGTGACCCACGACCGGCGGATGCTCGACAGCGTCCGGCTGACCCGGCGGTGGCACGTCGAGGAGGGCCGGGTCACGGAGGTCACGGCGGACTGAGCCGCGGCCGGGCCTGGCGCGGGTGCCGGCGTCAGGTCGTCGCGGACGAGTCGGTCGCCGACGAGCCGTCGTCGGTCGTGCCGGAGTCGGCGCCTCCCGTGCCCTCGTCGGACCCGTTGCCGGACCCGTCGCCCTCGCGACCCGAGGGCGGCTGCGGCATCTCGCCGTCGCCGCTGCCCCCGCCGGGCACCTGACCGCCGGGGCCACCGCCCTCGAAGGTGGGGAACGTCGGGTCGGGCGCCGTGGCCCGGCCGATCGCGAAGCCGCCCCCGCCGCCGACGAGCAGCACGCCCGCGAGCACGAGCGACGCGACCGCCCGTCGGCCGAGGCGGCGGCGCGGCCGCGCGGGCTCCGGCGCCGCGCCGGTCTGCGCGGCGGGAGACGGCGAGGCGGCGGGCTCGGGCGTCGGGGCCGGGGTCGGGGTCGGGGCGGCCGGGGTCGGGGTGGTCGCGTCCGCGAGTGCCGGGGCCACGGTGGGCGCAGGCCCCTCGGCGGCCGGGCGGGTGGTGTCGGGGTTCTGGCTCATGGGGACGACCCTGACGCGCGATCCCGTGCCCTGCGCCGGTCCCCGCTGTGCGGTCGCTGGGCGTACGTCACGGAGCCGGAACGAACGTCCTACGCAGGGACGGTGAGCGTCGGAAGGGTGGGAGCACGACGAAACCCCGGCCGTGTGATCGACTCGCGAACGAGTTACAGGGACGGTTCCGGGGTGTGGGGACCGACCTTACGCGGGGTGGGGGACGTGGACAACGCCGGATCGGTGGACGCCGTGCTCGGCCACCTCGGAGCGGCACGGATGGGGTTGTACCTGGCGGCGGTCGCGCAGGACCGGGAGCGGGCGCTCGACCTCTACCGGTGGAACGCGCGCCTGGCCGCGGCGTTCTTCGTCGACCTGGGCCATCTGGAGGTCGGGCTGCGGAACGGGCTCGACGCGCGGATGTCGGCGCGGCACGCGGCTCTCGGTCGCCCGGCCACCTGGCTCGACGACCCGACCGGAGAGCTCGGGCGGGATCTGTCCGGGGCGCAGCGGCACCGGCGGCCCTACCGCGACCTCGTGGACGCCCGGAGGCGGGTGAGCGTGAACGCCAAGCCGATGACCCACGGGCAGGTCCTCTCGGAGACGTCCCTCGGCCTGTGGCACCAGCTCGTCTCCCGGCGGTGGACGAACCTGTGGCCGGATCTCGCCGACGCGTTCCCGCACGCGCCGGACCGCGCGCGGCAGACGGTCGCGGAGCCGATCGCGGACCTGAGGGAGCTGCGCAACCGCATCGGTCACCACCACCGGATCTGGACGCTGCCGTGCGAGCGGCGGCACGACCAGCTGATGGCTCTCGCCGGCTGGATCAGCCCGGTCTTCCGGGCGTGGGTCGGCGACGGATCTGCCGTGCCCGCGCTGCTCGCGGCGCGCCCGACCGCCCCCGGCGGTTCACCCGCGCGTGGTACGCATGCCCGATGAGCACCACCGCACCCGCCGCCGAGCCGCCCGTCGGCGGCACGGTCGCCCTGATCGCGTCCATCCTCCCGTCGCTGGGGCCGGGGGAGCGGCGCGTCGCGGAGGAGTGCGTGCGGGCGCCGCAGGAGGTGGCGCTGCTGTCGGTGGGCGACCTGGCGGCGCGGACCTCCACGTCGTCGGCGACCGTGGTGCGGGCGTGCCAGACCCTCGGGTTCAAGGGCTTCCAGCACCTGCGGCTCCTGCTGCTCCGCGACGCCGGTGCCGCGCAGGCCGCGGCCGCCGAGCACGCCGCCGACGCCGGCGCGCCGCCCGCGAACCGGGTCGCGGCGCTGTTCGCGCAGGCGGCCGACGAGCTGCGGGACGCGCCCGGGTCGCTCGACGTCGACGAGTTCGAGCGCGCCGCCGAGGCGATCGCCCGGGCGTCGCGGGTGCTGGTCGTCGGGAACGGCGGGTCGGCGCCGGCTGCGCAGATGGTCGCGCTGCGGCTGCTGGTGTCGGGCCGGCCGTGCGAGGCGCCGGTCGACGCGGTGACGCAGCAGCTCACCGGGACGCTGCTGTCGCCGGGCGACGTGTGCCTCGCGGTGAGCGACAGCGGGATGAACGCGGTGACGCTGCACGCCGTCGACGGCGCGGTCGCGGCGGGCGCGACCGTCGTCGGGGTCACCGGGTACGCGAGGTCCCGGCTCGGGCGGGCGGCGGCGCACACGCTGGTCGTCGGGGCGTCGTACGGGTCGTGGGACACCGGCGCCGTGACGGGGAACCTCGCCCAGATCCTGCTGCTGTCGGCGCTCCAGGCCGCGGTGTCCGAGCGGACCGCCGCCTCGGCCGACGCCGGCCGCCGGACCCGCGAGGCCGTCCTCGGGTTGGTCGCGGACGACGACGAGGACGGCACCGCTACGCCCTGACCTGCGAGCTCGCCACCGGGCCGGGGGTGTGGCCCCAGAGTTCCGGCACCGGGGGCCGAGGGTTCGCCTGCTGCACGCCCGCCGTTCACCGGGGGCGCCCATGCTGCGGATGTAACGCCGCTCCGGATCGGAACATCGGAGTGGAAACTCGTTCCATCCCGGAGGACCGATGAGCGCCATCGAGATCCGCGGCCTGGCCCGCCGCTTCGGCAGCACCGTCGCCGTGAACAGCGTCGACCTGACCATCGAGGACGGCGACTTCCTCGTCCTGCTAGGCCCCAGCGGCTGCGGCAAGACGACCCTGCTGCGGATGCTGGCGGGGCTGCTGGAGCCGACCGGCGGCCAGGTGCTGCTGGACGGCCGCGACATCACGCACGAGCCGTCCAAGCGCCGCGACCTGGCGATGGTGTTCCAGAGCTACGCGCTCTACCCGCACCTGTCGGTCGCGAAGAACCTCGCCTTCCCCCTGAAGGTGCGCCGGGTGCCGGCCGCCGAGGTCGCGACCCGGGTCGCCGAGGTCGCGGCCAGCCTGGAGATCGACCACCTGCTGCAGCGCAAGCCCCGCCAGCTGTCCGGCGGCCAGCGCCAGCGCGTCGCGGTCGGCCGCGCCCTCGTCCGCGCCCCGCGCGCGTTCCTCATGGACGAGCCGCTGTCGAACCTCGACGCCAAGCTGCGCACCGCCACCCGCCAGGAGCTGACCGACCTGCACCGCCGCCTCGGCGCCACGTTCGTCTACGTGACGCACGACCAGGTCGAGGCGATGACCATGGCGACCAAGATCGCCGTGCTGAACGCCGGCGACCTCGAGCAGCTGGGGACGCCCGCCGAGGTGTACGACCGGCCGGCGTCGGTGTTCGTCGCGGGCTTCCTCGGCAGCCCCGCGATGAACCTGCTGGACGCGACCCTCACGTCGGACGGCGGGTCCGTCCGCGTGGCGGCGCCCGACGCCGGCGGGGTGCTCTGGCCGGGCACGACGCCGCCGCTCGACGCGGTGCTGGGCGTCCGCCCGGAGCACCTCACGTTCGTCGACCCGACGGCGCCCGCGGGCACCCGCCCGGGCGTCGCGTTCGACGGCGTCGTCGACACCGTCGAGAACCTCGGCAGCGAGCAGGTCGTCTACGTCCGCAGCGGCGGGTCGCGCCTCGCGGTCCGCGCGCCGCGCGAGGTGGTCGTCCGGGTCGGCGAGGCCGCTCGGCTGCACGCGCCCGTCGCGCACACCCACCTGTTCGACCGGGAGACCGGCCGCCGGCTGCAGTGGGTGGCCGACCCGGAGACCGCCCCGGCCGGCGACCCGGCCCTCGCGGCCGCCTGACGACGACCCCCGATCCGCCTCACCCCCTGCACCCCCACCCCCCCGCACCCCACCCGAACGCAGGAGACCCCCATGCGTACCTCCACCCGCACGCGCGCGCTGGCCCTGGCCGGCGTGACGGCGCTCGCGCTGACCGGCTGCGCCACCGCCGGCACGACGACCGCCGCGAGCACCTCGGACGTGATCCCGGAGCTCGACCCCGACCAGCAGGTCGAGATCGTGTTCGAGAGCTACAACCTGCTCCAGGCCGGCGCCTGGACGGACACGATCGAGGGCCTGGTCGCCGACTTCGAGGCCGAGCACCCGAACATCACGGTCAAGGCCCAGCCGACGCAGACCACCGGCGCCGCCGGCAGCAACACGGTCGGCTCCGTCCAGACCCAGATGCTCGCGGGCAACCCGCCGGACGTCGCGCAGCTGACCTTCGACACCCTCGACTTCGCGGTCACCGAGCTCGGCGCGCAGCCCGTCGAGCAGCTGGTCGGGTCGGACGCGGTCGACGAGGCGCTCGGCGGCGAGCACCCGATGCACGAGCGCGCGGCCACCCTCGGCGACTGGGACGGCGAGCTCTACGGCATGCCCTACGTGTTCTCGACGCCGGTGCTGTTCTACAACGCCTCGGCGCTGGAGGCCGCGGGCCTGCCCGCCGACGTCGACCTGTCGACCTGGGACGCCGTCGAGGAGGCCGCCGCCGCGGTCACCGCGCAGACCGGGAAGCCGTCGCTGACGATCTCGTGCGCCGTCAAGGGCGGCTCCTGGTGCATGCAGGGCATGATCCGGTCCGCCGGCGGCCGGGTGCTCAGCGAGGACCGCAGCACGATCGAGTTCGGCGAGGACGGCGCGGTCGCGGCGGTGCAGGAGCTCCGCGACCTGTTCGACACGGGCGTGCTCGCGAACGAGGACTCGACCGCGCAGTACGAGTCGTTCGCCCGCGGCGACACCGTGTTCCAGCTGAACACCTCTGCGCTGCAGTCGACCTTCATGGCCGCCGCCGACGCCGGCGGCTGGACGCTCGCGAACACCGGGATGCCGGCGTTCGGCGACCAGCAGGTCGTGCCGACCAACTCCGGCTCGGCGCTCTTCATGTTCAGCCAGGACCCGGCCAAGCAGCGGGCCTCCTGGGAGTTCATGCAGTTCATGACGAGCGACCACGCGTACGAGAAGATCTCGACCGGGATCGGCTACCTCCCGCTGCGCACCTCGCTCACCGAGGAGGGCGGCGCGCTGCACGAGTGGACGCAGTCCAACCCGCTCGTGCAGCCGAACCTCGACCAGCTCGACGACCTGGAGCCGTGGGTCTCCTACCCGGGTGACTCCTACGTCCAGGTGGACGACCTGCTGGCGACCGCGATCGAGGACTCGGTCTTCTACGGCGAGGACCCGGCCGCGACGATGGCCGACGCCCAGGAGCGCGCGCAGGGGCTGATCGCCGAGTGAGCGCCACCGACTCCCTGCCCGGCACCGAGCGCCTGATCGCGCTCGAGGGCACGCACAACCTGCGGGACACGGGCGGCTACCCGGTCCTCGGTGCGGACGGCGCGGTCGTCGGCCGCACCCGGTGGGGCGCGCTGCTCCGCTCGGACGCGCTGCACCGGCTGACCGAGGGCGACCTCGCGGCGCTGGCCGGCCGCGGCGTCCGGCTCGTGGTCGACCTGCGGGACGAGCGCGAGCTGCTGGCGGCGCCGAGCCGGCTCGACGGCCTGGACGTCGAGGTCGCGCACCTGCCGGTGTTCGCGGACGCGGCGCCCGCCGCCCTGCTGACCGGCCGGATCGACCTGGCCACGCTGTACGACGCCATGGTGGACGACCGCGGCGACGCCCTGACCCGGGCGGTCGCCGCGCTGGCCCGGGCCGGCGAGGGCGCGTCGATCGTGCACTGCACGGCCGGCAAGGACCGCACCGGCCTGGTCGTCGCGCTCGCGCTGCGGGCGGTCGGCGTCCCGGCCGAGGTGGTCGCCGCCGACTACGCCCGGAGCGCCGAGCACCTGGCGGGCGACTGGGCCCGGGAGGCGCTGGCGGCCGCGTCGTCGCTCGGCGTGGTCGGCGAGCTGCCGCCGGGCGTCGTCGAGATCGTCACGGCCAGCCCCGCCCCGGTGCTGACCGCCCTGCTCGCCCGGGTCGAGGCGGAGCACGGCTCCGCGGCGGCCTACCTCGCGGCCCACGGGCTGACGGACGACGACCTGGCGGCGCTCCGCGCCCGGCTGGTCGAGCCCGTCGCGGCACCCGCGGACGCGGCCCCCGGCACCATCCCGACACCTGCGACGGAGGACCCCCGATGAGCGCGCTGCACAGCCAGCACGGCCTGCCCGACCACACCATCCTGCACATCAGCGACACCCACTTCGTCGCCGACGGCGAGAAGCTGCACGAGGTCGTCGACTCCGACGCCAACCTCGCCCTCATGCTGGAGGGCCTCGCGAGGTCGGGCGCCCGCCCGGAGGCGATCGTGTTCACCGGCGACCTCGCGGACACCGGCCGCCCGGACGCCTACGCCCGGCTCCGCGCCATGGTCGAGCCGGCCGCGGCCGCCGTCGGGGCCGAGGTCATCTGGGTCATGGGCAACCACGACGAGCGGGGCGCGTTCCGCGCCGGGCTGCTCGACCAGGAGGGCACCGGCTCCGTCGACCGGGTGCACGACGTCGACGGGCTGCGGATCGTCGTGCTCGACTCGACCGTCCCCGGGCAGCACTACGGCGCGATCGACGACGACCAGCTCGACTGGCTGCGCGACGTGCTCGCCACCCCGGCGCCGCACGGCACGCTGCTCGCCCTGCACCACCCGCCGGTGCCCAGCCCGCTCGGGCTGATCGCGCTGGTGGAGCTCCGCGACCAGGACCGGCTCGCCGAGGTCGTCCGTGGCACCGACGTGCGCGGCATCCTCGGCGGCCACCTGCACTACTCGACCGCCTCGACGTTCGCCGGGGTGCCGGTGTCCGTCGCCTCGGCCACCTGCTACACGCAGGACCTGCAGGTGCGGTACCCGGCCGCCCGCGGCCAGGACGGCGCGCAGGCGTACAACCTGGTGCACGTCTACGGCGACCGCGTCGTGCACTCCGTGGTGCCGATCGGCCAGTTCCCGACGGTCTACGAGATGTCGGCCGAGCAGCTCGACGCGTTCCTCGCGATGTCCGAGGACCAGCAGCTCGCGGCCATCGCCGCGTCGGTGGAGGACTGACCCACCGTGTTCGTCCCCCTCGACCCCCCGGCCGCGGCCGGGTCGGCTGCTCCGGCGGAGGAGGCCGCGGGACCCGTCCCCGCTGCTTCCTCCGCCGGTCGGCGGGCCGCCCGGAGGCTGGTGCCGTACCTGTACCTGCTGCCGGCCGTCGTGCTGCTGGTGGTGTGGGTCTACAAGCCGCTCGTCGAGACGTTCCGGCTGTCCGTCTACGACTGGAACCTGGTCCCGACCTCGCCGATGACGTTCGTCGGCGCGCAGAACTACGCCGACGTCCTCGCGCTGCCCGAGCTGCACGCGGCGCTGCGGAACACGCTGCTCTACACCGGCGCGTTCCTGGTGTTCTCGGTGGTGCTGCCGCTGGTGTTCGCCCTGGTCGCGCGCCGGGTGACAGGCCGGGCCCGGACCGTCTACCAGGCGCTGATCTTCGTCCCGTACCTCATCACCCCGGTCGCCACGAGCGCCGTGTGGCGCTGGCTGTTCGCGGAGGAGGGCGGCGCGCTCACCGAGACGCTGCGCTCCGCCGGGATCGAGATCGGCAACGTGTTCCGCGACCCGTCGACGGTCATCTGGGCGGTCATCGTGATCGTCGGCTGGCAGATGCTCGGGTTCGGCGTGCTCGTCGTGTCGGCCGGCCTGGCGGGGATCAACCCCGACTACGCGTCGGCCGCGTCGATGGACGGCGCGGGCGCCGGGACGATCACCTGGCGGATCACGCTGCCGCTGCTGTCGCCGACGCTCGTGTTCCTGGCGCTCATGACCATCCTGCTGTCGGCCCAGTGGACCTACCCGGTGATCGACATCCTCACGCAGGGCGGGCCCGGCACGGCCTCCACGAACATCTACTACCTGCTCTACCAGTTCGGGTTCCGGAACTTCGACGCCGGGCTGTCCGCCGCCGCCGGGACGATCTTCTTCGTCGGGTTCGGTCTCGTCGCGGCCGTGTTCGTCGAGCTGTCCGAGCGCCTGAGCTTCTACGACAACTGAGGGAGGGGACCGTCATGGCCTTCGTCGTCCTGCCCGCGCCCGCGGGCCGCGCGCCCGCCGCGGGGGTGCCCGTAGTCGCGGGTGGCCCCACCGCCGCGCCCGCGTCCACGTCCGCCGCCTCCGACCGGCCCCGCGGGCTCGCCCGTCTCGCCGGCCTGTCCGGCGCGCACCTGCTGCTCGCCGTGCTCGCGGTGGTCAGCGTGTTCCCGGTCTACTGGATGTTCGCCACGGCGCTGCGCGCACCGGAGGACGCCCTGTCGCAGAACCCCGTGGTCTGGCCGATCAGCCTGGACAACCTGCGGTACGTCTGGGACGCCATCCCGCTCGGGTCGATGCTGCTCAACACGTTCGGCATGTCGCTCGTGCTGGCCGTCGCGCAGCTGCTGGTCGCGATCCTGGCGGCCTACGGGTTCGCGCGGTGGTCGTTCCCGGGCCGCAAGCTCCTGTTCCTGCTGTTCGTCGGATCCTGGCTGGTGCCGTTCCAGGTCACGATGATCCCGAACTACCTGCTGGTGTCGCAGCTCGGGCTGCTCGACACCGTCGCCGGCGTGGTGGTGCCGAACCTGTGCTCGGCGTTCGCGGTCATGCTCATGCGGCAGCACATGCAGGCCTTCCCGTCCGACCTGCTGGACGCCGCGCAGATGGACGGCCGGTCGTCGTGGGGCACGCTGTGGCGGGTCGTGGTGCCGAACATGCGGCCGGCGCTCGCGGCGCTGTCGATCATGCTGTTCATCTCGGCGTGGAACGAGTACCTGTGGCCGTCGCTGGTGCTGCGGTCGACGGACCAGCTGGTGCAGGTCGGCATCCGGTCGTTCCTGGGCGCCGAGGGCAACAACTGGGGCGCCGTCATGGCGGCGTCCGGCCTGGCGTGCGTGCCGATCCTGCTGATCTACCTGTTCCTGCAGCGGTACGTCGTGGACGCGTTCGTCCGCTCGGGCCTGAAGTAGCCGCGGGCCGCAGCACCCGACCTACCCCTTCCGGCCCCGCCCACGACGATCGTCGTGGGCGGGGCCGGAAGGCGTAGGCGGCGGCACAGGCCCGGGCTCAGGCCGCGCGCGTCCCGCGGCCGCGGTGCCGGCGCGCGAGCACCAGGGTCGCGCCCGCCGCGAGCAGCAGGGCCGACAGCAGCGCCGCACCGGCCGGGTCGGCGCCCGTGGCCGCCAGCGAGCCGTCGCCCAGGACGACGATCCGCACCTGCGCGAGCACCGCGCCGTCGAGCGACCGGACCTGGACGTGGTGCACGCCCGGCGTCAGGTCGGTCGGCAGCGTGACCGTCGCGGTGACCGAGCCGTCCGTGACCGCGGCGCGGGCCAGGGCGCGGTAGGTGCTGGCGACGCCGATCTCGACCTCGCCGACCGTCAGACCGCTCGCGGTCACCGTGACCGGGTCGCCAGGGCGGAGGGTCCGGTCGCTGACGGTCGCGGTCGGACCCGTGATGGCGCCCGGGGTGGTGCCGGGGGTCGTCGTGCCCGTGCCCGGCGACGGCGTGGTGCCCGGGTCGGGGCCCGGGTCGGTCCCCGGGTCGCCGGGGTCGGTGCCCGGGGTGCCCGGGTCCGTTCCCGGGTCCGCCGGCTGCTGCGCGTCCCGCACCAGCCGCACCTCGTCGACCGTGCCCCACGCCTCGCCCGACAGCGTCGCGGTGACCGACACGGCCGCCACCCCGTCCGCCCCGACCGCGACCGGCACCGAGGGTGTCGACCAGGCCTTCCAGCCGGTGAGCGCGAACGGCGCGGAGGTCGACCCCGCGGCGGTCGCGGCGCCGAGCAGCAGCTGGTCGCCGGCCGAGGTGCCGCCGCCCTGCCCGGTCGCCGTCAGCGTGTACGCCCCGGGCTCGAGCCCGGTGACCTGCTGGGTGAGCGTGAAGCCGAACGCGGCGGCGTCCCAGAACGACAGCGCCCGCGCGCCCGCTGCGGCGTCCCCGGTCGCGGTGATCTGCGCCCCCGACCCGGTGAGCGTCCACATCGACGTGTCGGCGTCCTCGAACCCCGGGTTCTGCACGTGGTTCACGGCCTCGACGACGACCGTCGCGGTCGCGGCGACGCCCGCCGCGGTGACGCCCGGCACCGGGTACGTCCCCGCTCCGCCGATCGCCGCCAGCGCCGTGGCGTCCCAGGTGACCGCCTGGGCCTCGACCGTCCCGTCGTTGTACGTGACCTGGACCGTCGGCGGCAGGACCACCGGCGCGCCGTCGGTCACCGTGACCCGCACCTGCTCGACGGACGACACCGCCCGGGGTGCGGTCGCGCCGGTCCGGACGTACGAGAACACCCGCAGCGACTCGAGCGCGGTGCCGTCGTCGGCGAACAGCGCCTGGTTGTCCCAGGCGGAGCCGCCGTAGTACTGCCCGGCGTCGTCGGGGTCGTACTCGCCCGCGTACGAGGAGGCCCAGCCCGAGCCGTGCGCCTCCCACAGGGCCTTGTTGGCGTCGAGCGCCGACGGCGGGCCGACCGGCGTCCACGCGGGCTCCCAGTAGAAGACGCCGATGCCCGCGTCGCCGACGGCCGCGACCGCCGCGACGACGTCGCGCACCGCCGTGGCCTGGCCCTGCACCGAGATCGGGTACTGGTGAGTCGTCGTGTCGGCGGTGATGACGTTCGGGTGCCCGTCGCCGTCGTCCAGCGTCCGGGCCCACGACGTCTCGGCCACCATGACCTGCTTGTCGTAGTCGTCGGCGGCCTGCTTCAGCACCGACGTGAGGTTGCTCAGGGAGCCGTGCCAGTACGGGTAGTACGAGCTCGCGAACACGTCGTAGTCCACGCCCCGGGCGTCCAGCGCCGCGGCAGCGGTGGCGTACCGGCCGGCCGTCTCGGGGTTGGTGAGGTGCACCGCGACCAGCGCGTCCGGCAGCACCGCGCGCACCGCGGAGCTGCCCGCCGAGAACAGCTGCGCCATGCCGTCCCACCCGCTCACGCCGGCGACCGCGTTGTTCGTCTCGTTGCCGACCTGCACCATGCCGACGTCCACGCCCGCGTCCCGGAACTCGGTGAGCGCCGCGGCGGTCCAGTCGTGCAGCGCCACCGCCTTGTCGTCGACGGACAAGCCCTCCCAGGCCTTGGGCACGTGCTGCTTGGCCGGGTCCGCCCAGAAGTCGGAGTAGTGGAAGTCGACCAGCACCCGCAGGCCGTGCGCGGTGGCGCGCTCGCCGATCTCGACGGCGCGCGCCACGTCGACGGTGCCGCCGCCGTAGCCCCGGCCCTGAGCGTCGTACGGGTCGTTCCAGACGCGGACCCGCACGTAGTTGACGCCGGAGTCGGCGAGCACCTCGAACAGGTCGGTCGGCACGCCGTCGGCGTCCCGGTACACGACGCCGCTGGCCTCCTGGGACAGCACGGACGACACGTCCACGCCGGTGATGAAGTCCTCGGCCAGGCCGTCGACCTTCGCCACGACGACGCCGGCGTCGACCGGTCCGTCGTCGGGTGGGGCCGCGGCGGCGGGTGGGGCGGTGGTCAGCAGCGCGGCCACGGCGGCGAGCGCCGCCAGCCGTCCGGTGGCTCGGGGGAGTGCGTGCACGGGCGGTCCCTCTCCGTGATCGTCGTCGTTCGCGGGGTGCGGCGACTGTAAACGATCACAGCCCGAGGAGACCAGGACTGTGCGGTTCTTGAGGCGCGAACTGCGTCAGCGCGGGGTACGAAGCTGTGATCGTGCACAGTCGCGAGACGACGAACGTCCCGGGGCGGCCGCGGCCGGTGGCCCCGGGGGCGCGGGTGTCAGCGCTGGGCGGGGAAGATGGCCCAGACGTGCTTCGTCTTGTCGGTGGTGTACCAGCCGACCTCCTGCGACAGCCGGTGCGCGATCAGCAGGCCGAAGCCGCCCGCGCCGGAGGGGCGCTCGCCGGCGATCACCGGCGTGGTGTCCAGGTCCGCGTCGCAGACGTCCAGGAGGTAGTCGAGGTCGTCCGCCAGCAGCGAGAGCACCGTCGGCGGTCGGCCGTGCTGGAGCGCGTTGGTCGCGAGCTCCGAGGCCACGAGCACCATGTTCTCCGGCACCCGGCCGAGCACGTCCTGCGGGGCCGCATGCGGGGCGGTGATCTCCTCGAGCAGCTCGCGGCGCACCCGCGACAGGTCGGTCACCGAGTCCAGGCTCCACGAGCGCACGGGCCGGAACCTCTCCGGGGGGCGGGACGACACGATGCCGGCGTCCTCCTGCGGCCGCGCGGCCGCCTCGTCAGCAGAGTGCGCCACGGTGTCCTCCATGGTCGGTGCGGGTCGGGGCCGGACTTGACGTTAGGTGGCCCTTCCCGGTGTCGCCACCGGAGCGCGGCGACCCCTGGTCGCGGGCACGGCAGGATGGTGCGCGCCGCCCGGCACGCGGGTGGCGACGCCGACGAAGGGGTGGCGATGGACGACCGCGAGCGCGAGGTGCGGCGCCGCATGGCCGCGCACGAGCCGTACACCGACTACGGGCCGGGGCTGGAGGGCCTCGAGGAGGAGCGCACCCGCGGCAAGGAGCTCGTGCACGAGTTCAACGCCTCGCACCCGCGGGACGTCGAGGGCCGGGACAGGACCCTGCGGGAGCTGTTCGGCTCGATGGGCGCGCGGGTGTGGGTCGAGCCGCCGCTCCGCGTCATGTACGGCAGCCGGGTGCACCTCGGCGACGACGTGTACGTGAACGTCGGCCTGACGCTGGTCGACGACGTCGAGGTGCACGTCGGCAGCCGGGTCATGGTCGCGCCGAACGTCACCGTCATCACCACCGGCCACCCGGTGCACCCGGACCTGCGCCGGGACGGCACGCAGTTCTCGGCGCCGGTGCGGATCGAGGACGACGTGTGGATCGGTGCCGGGGCGACGATCCTGCCGGGCGTGACGGTCGGCGAGGGCTCGGTCGTCGCCGCGGGTGCGGTCGTCACGGGGAACGTGCCGCCGCGCACCGTCGTCGGGGGCGTCCCGGCGCGGGTCCTCCGGGAGATCACGGACGCGGACCTCGAGTTCCGCTACCGCCCGCCGCGCGACCTCACCTGAGGCGGGGACCGGCCGCCGTGCGCCTCAGCGCCCGGCGGCCAGGTCCAGCGTCATGAACGTCGAGGCGGCGCTCGGCTCGTAGGCGGCGAACGGCTCGCACTCCGCGAAGCCCGCCCGGGCGTAGAGCGCGCGGGCGGCGGCGAAGTGCTCGTCGCTGCCGGTCTCCAGGCTGACCCGCGCGTAGCCCCGGTCGACCGCGAGGCCCACCAGGTGCGCGAGCAGCGAGCCCGCGACGCCCCGGCGGCGGGCCGCCTCCGCGGTGTGCATGGACTTGATCTCGCCGTGCCCGGGGGCGATCTCGGCGAGCGCCCCCACGCCCAGCAGGGCCCCGGCGGCCCCGTCGCGCGCGCTGACGAACGTGACGTGCGGCGCCGTGAGCGCGGCCACGTCGAGGGCGTGCACGTCCCCCGGGGCGCTCTGGGCGTGCATGAGCTCCAGGTGCCGGGTGAGCAGGGCGTGCACGTCGGGCGAGCGGGGGTCGTCGGGGGCGATCGCGGGCAGGGCCGCCGGGGTCGTGGTCATCGGGCGGGACGCTACCCCCGGCGCGGGGCGGCGCGGGTCAGGCGTCCGCCTCCGGGTCGCCGGTCAGCCGCGCGGCGTGGTCCGGCACCGAGGTGAACAGCTCGCGCGGCGGCCGCTGGTAGTCGTCGGCGGGCGGCCGCTTGGGCAGCTTCACCTTCGGGTGCTTCACCTCGCGGTACGGGATCGTCGAGAGCAGGTGGGCAATCATGTTGAGCCGGGCGTTCCGCTTGATGTCCGACTCCACGACGTACCAGGGGCTGTCCGGGGTGTCGGTGTGCGCGAACATCTCGTCCTTCGCGCGCGAGTAGTCCTCCCAGCGCGCGATCGACTCCAGGTCCATCGGGCTCAGCTTCCACCGCCGGACCGGGTCGTCCAGCCGCGAGCGGAACCGCCGGAGCTGCTCCTTGTCCGACACCGAGAACCAGTACTTGCGGAGCAGGACGCCGTCGTCGATGAGCATCCGCTCGAACACCGGCGCCTGCTGCAGGAACCGCGCGTGCTCCTCCGGGGTGCAGAACCCCATGACCTTCTCGACGCCGGCGCGGTTGTACCAGGACCGGTCGAACAGCACGATCTCCCCGCCCGCGGGCAGGTGCGCGGCGTACCGCTGGAAGTACCACTCGGTGCGCTCGCGCTCCGTGGGCGCCGGCAGCGCGGCGATGCGCGCGACGCGGGGGCTGAGGTACTCGGAGATCCGCTTGATCGTGCCGCCCTTGCCGGCCGCGTCCCGGCCCTCGAAGACGACGGCCACTCGGGTCCCCGTCGAGCGCACCCACTCCTGGAGGGTGACGAGCTCGGACTGCAGGCGGAACAGCTCGGCCTCGTACACGTCCTTGGGCACCTTCGGCGTCGTCATCCCCGGACGGTACGCCCCTGACCTGCCCGGGCGGGAGGGGTCGACAGCGCGAGGTGGACGAGGAGCGCCTCGTCCAGGGCTGCGACCTGCTCCGGGGTCAGGGACCCGAGCCGGTCGCCGAACCGCGACACGTCGACCGCGCGGATCTGCTCGGCCTGCGCCTTGGAGTCGGCGGCGAGGCCGTTGCGGCGCTCGGCCGGGACGAGCACCTGGAACGCCAGGACCCGCGCGGTGTTCGACGTCAGCGGCACGACGGTGACCACCCCGCGCCCGGTGCGCTCGGACGCCTTGTTGCGGCCGTCTCCCGAGACGATCACCGCTGGTCTGGTGCGCTTGTCCGCCTCCGCGCCGACCACCGGGTCGAAGTCGATCGTCCAGATCTCGCCCCGCCTCATGCGTCGCGCCCGAGTCCGTCACCCGAGGTCAGGTCCCAGGCCGCCGCGTCCTCGGAGCCGTACCACTGCTCGTCCGCCTCGAGGTACTGGTGTGACTTTCTCCGGTGAGTGGCGGCGGTCTTCAGCCGCTCAGGGGCACGGTTAGTTGACTCCGATGACGAGGGTGCTGGCGGCGGCTTCGACGACGTCGTTGGTGATGGTCTGCAGCTCGTTGATC
>NZ_JAHVCI010000079.1:0-13487 GCF_019265565.1 Cellulomonas sp. PS-H5 | reverse complement strand
GCCGCCCGCGCCGGCCGACGCGTCGACCGCCACCACCGCGACCGGGTCCAGGCCCAGCGCCCGGCAGCCCGCCGCGGCGCGGGCCGCCACCGCGGCGCTGCCGGGCTGCAGGCCGTGGTCGACCACCACCGCCCCGACCCGCCACCCGGGCTCGCCCCGACGCCCGGCCGACGCGGCGACGAACGCCGCCGCGGCCGCCAGCGCCAGCGAGTCCGGGCCGCCGGAGCACGCGACCAGCACCCGCGCGCCGGCCGGTAGGTCCGCGAGCGCGTCCGCGACGGCGCCGCGCACGGCCGCGACCGCGGGGTCGAGGCGCGCCACGTCAGCCGTGCACCCGGCGCACCCAGGCGGCCGGGTCCGCGATCTCGGTGGCCGACGGCAGCACGTCCGCGGCCGTCCACACCACGTTCAGCCCGTCGGTGCCGACCCGGCGGCGCACCGCGCGCACGAACGCCGCGCCGTCGCGGTACTGGGCGAGCTTCACGTCCATGCCGAGCACGGCCCGCAGCGCCTTGCGCATGCCGCCCGTGCCGGCGGCGCCGTCGCGGCGGGCCTCGAACCGGCGCCGGATGCGCCGCACGGACGGCACGACCGTGCGACCGACCGCGTCCATCGTCACGTCGGCGTGCCCCTCGAGCAGCGCCATGACCGCGCCGACCTCGTCGAGCACCACGCGCTGACCGGGGTCGAGCAGGTCGAGCAGCGAGCGCGGCCGACCCCCGCCCGCCCCGGCACCCGCGTCACCCGACGGGCCCTCGTCGCCGGCGGCGCCGTGCGCCCGGTCCGCCCGGTCCGCCCCGTCCGCCCCGTCCCCACGTGCCGGCCACGGCCACCGCGGCCGCGACCCCTCCTCCGCGAGCAGCACCCGCAGCCGGTCGCTCAGGTGGTCCGCCAGCCAGGGCGCGGACGCGAACTGCTGCGCGTGCGTCTGCTCGTGCAGCGTCACCCAGAGCCGGAAGTCCGCGGGGTCGACCCCGAGCGCGCGCTCGACGGCCAGCACGTTGGGCGCGACGAGCAGCAGCGTGCCCCGGCCGCCCCACGGGTCGTACTGGCCCAGCACGGCCCCCGACAGCAGCCCGAGGACGGCGGCCACCTGCCCGGCGCCGGCCGCGCCGCGGAGCCCCCGGTCGGCGCGCAACCCGACCCGCGCGGTCAGGCCCTCCAGCGCCCGCACGTTGGCACGCGCCCAGGAGGCGCGGTCGACCACCCGGACGTCGTGCGCGGGGGCGGCCGGGTCGGCGGGCGCCATCCGGGTGATCCGCGCGACGTGCTCGGCCGCGACGGGCGCGGCGGCACGCAGGTCGGCGACGACCGCGGCCCGCTCGGCGCGCGTGGCGGCGGGCCCGGACCGCACCGCGCGCGCGGCGAGCCGGGCCGCCAGGTCCCAGTCCACGGCCGGCTGCACCCGCCCACCGTAACCAGGGGCGTGCGCGCGGTCGCCGCCGAGACGGCGAGAACGGGCGGGGGTCAGCCGCGGCAGCCGCAGCCCGCGAGCTGCGAGACGAACCCGTCCAGCGCCTCCCGCGGCTGGGACTGGCCCACCGCGCCGGTCTGGTCGGCCATGAGCACGAACAGCAGCAGCCGCCCGTCGGCGTCGAGCACCGAGCCGGCCAGCGAGGTGACGCTCGTGAGGCTGCCGGTCTTGGCCCGCACCAGCCCGGTCGCGTCGCCGGAGCGGAACCGTCCGGACAGGGTGCCGGTGAGGCCCCCGACCGGCATGCCGTTGCTGACCTCGCGCAGCTCGGGGTGCGCGGGGTCGACGACGAGCTCCAGCAGGCCCAGCAGCATCCGCGGCGGCAGCGCCGACCCGTCGGCGAGCCCGGAGGCGTCGGCCAGCGTGGCGCCCGCGGTGTCGACGCCCAGGGTCTGCGCGGTGCGCAGCACGGCCTGCGTCGCGCCCTCGAAGCTGCCCGGCAGGCCGAGGTCGAGCGCGACCATCCGCGCGACGACCTCGGTGATCGTGTTGTCCGAGGTGTCGAGGAAGTACTGCGCGACCTCCGGGACCGGCGCGGAGGACACGACGCCGAGCACGTCGCCCGTCGCGGGCGCGGACACCCGCGCGGGGGTGCCGGTCACCGTGATCCCCGCCTCGCCGAGCCGCGCGGCGAACTCCGTCGCGGCGTGCATCGCCGGGTCGGTGCGCCGCGGCGGGTACTCGCCGGCGGAGATCTTCGCGATGTCGACGGCGAGCGGCGCCACCGGCGCGACGAACCCCATGGCGATGTCCGCGGGGTCCCAGCCGGGCGCCGTGGCGGGGCCGCTGAACAGCGTGTCGTCGAGCCCCAGCGTCACCGTGTCCCGGCCCGCGAGCCGCAGCTGCACCGCGACGAGCGCCGCGAGGTCGGCGAGCCCCGCGCGGCCGTTCACGGCGTCCGGGTCGCCCGCGCCGGCCGCCAGCATCATGTCGCCGCCGCCGACCAGCACGATCTGGTCCCCGGCGCCCTGCCGCACCGTGGTGTCGAAGGTCTGGTCCGCCCCGAGCCGGGTCAGCGCGGCCACGCCGGTGACGAGCTTGGCGGTCGACGCCGGGGTCCGGGCGTCGTCGCCCGCGTGCTCCCCCAGGACCTCGCCGGTGAGCGCGTCGGCCACGAGCACGCCGACCGTCGGACCCAGCCGGGCGTCGCCCGCGAGCCCCTGCACCAGCGCCTGCACCTGGCCCGCGTCCGGCACCGGGGTGGCCGCGTCCAGGTCGGCGAGCACCGTCGCACCGGCCCCGGTCGTCGTCGCACCGGGCGCCTCGGGGAACGGGGCCGCCGGGGCGGGCTCGGGCGCGAGGGTCACGAACCCGGGCGCCACGTCGTAGGCGTCCGCGGTGACGTAGGCCCCGCCCGCGAGCACCACCACGAGCGCCGTCACGCCGATCGTCCTGCCCGCGCGCGCCACCGCACCTCCCGTTCGCGTCCCGTTCTCCCGGCCCGGGCCACCGCCGAGCCGTCCGTGCGTCACACTAGGGGCTTGAAGGCGACGCGCCAGCACCTGGCACGCCGCCGTGATCAGCTGCCCGCCGCGGCGCCAGGGTCGCCGGCGGCGGAGACGAAGGAGCAGGTGTGGAGTTCGACGTCACGATCGAGATCCCCAAGGGCCAGCGGAACAAGTACGAGGTCGACCATGCGACCGGACGGATCCGGCTGGACCGCATGCTGTTCACCTCGACGCGGTACCCGGACGACTACGGGTTCATCGACGGCACCCTCGGCGAGGACGGCGACCCGCTGGACGCGCTGGTGCTGCTCGAGGAGCCGACGTTCCCGGGCTGCCTGATCCGCTGCCGCGCGCTCGGCATGTTCCGCATGCGCGACGAGGCCGGCGGCGACGACAAGGTGCTCTGCGTGCCGACGGGCGACCAGCGCGCCGCCTGGCGCCAGGACATCGACGACGTGTCGGACTTCCACCGCCTGGAGATCCAGCACTTCTTCGAGGTCTACAAGGACCTGGAGCCCGGCAAGTCGGTCGAGGGCGCCCACTGGGTCGGCCGCGCCGAGGCCGAGGCCGAGATCGAGCGCTCCCGGCAGCGCGCGATCGACGCCGGGTACGACCAGCACTGACCCGCGCCGCCGCCCCCGCGCGGGGCGGCGACCCGGACGACGGAGGGCCCCGGAGCGCAGCGCGCGCTCCGGGGCCCTCCGTCGTGGTGCGGGGTCGGCGGGTCAGCCCACCCGGCCCGCGTAGGCCATCGAGTTCGTGTACCGCATGGGCGAGATCTTGACCGGGACGCCCTCGCGCGGCGCCTCGAGGATCTGGCCGCCGCCGATGTAGAGGGCCACGTGGTAGACGCTGCTCGCGTCGTTCTTGTTCGTGCCCCAGAACACCAGGTCGCCCGGCTGCAGGTCGCTGTACGCGATCTTGGTCACCTGGCGGTACTGGTCGCGGGAGGTGCGGTTGAGGGTGACGCCGGCCGCGCGCCAGGCGCCCTGGGTGAGGCCGGAGCAGTCGTACCCGTTGGGGCCGGTGCCGCCCCAGACGTAGGGCAGGCCGAGCTTGGTCCGCGCCCACGCGATCGCGGTCTCCGCCTTGCTCGCGGACACCGGCGGCGGGGTCGTCACCGGCGGGGTCGTGACCGGCGGGGTCGTGACCGGCGGCGTCGTCACCGGGGGCGTGGTCACCGGCGGGGTCGTCGCGGGCGGAGGTGTGCTCGGCGTCGACGGCGTGCTCGGGGTGGACGGCGCGGCCGTCCCGCCCCCGGCCGCCGGGGTCGAGCTGCCGCCGCCCGCGGCCGGCGTGCTCACGGCGGGCACGGTCGTGCGCTCGGCCTGCGCGGCCGCCTCGGCGCGCTGCTGACGCTCGGCGTCGATCTGGTCCTGGCGGGCTTGCTCGACCTCGGCGCTGGTGTTCCGCGCGACCGCGAGCTGCTGGATGAGGCCGGCGCGCTCGGTCTGCGCGGAGGCGACCGCGGCGTCGGCGTCCGTCTGGGCCTGCTCGGCCGCGTCCAGGGCGTGCTGCGCCTCGGCGGCGGCCGACTCCTGCGCGGCGGCGGCCTCATCGGCCTTCGTCTTGAGCGTGGTGGCGACCTGCTCGGCCGCGAGGTAGCCCTGCACGGCCTGGTCGGCCTTGGAGCTGACGTGCGACAGGGCCTCGCTGCGGGCGACGACGTCCTCGAAACCGTCGGCGGACAGCAGGGCCTGCACGGTGTCCATCGAGCCGCCGGAGCGCGCCGCCTCGCGGGCGATCGCGACGAGCGTGGCCCGGGCGTCCGCGAACTTCTCCTGCGCCTCGTCGTACTGGTCGGACGCCTGGGCGGCCTGCTGCTGCGCGGACGCGAGGTCGGCCTGGGCCTGGGCGTACGCCTCACCGGCCTGCTGGACCGCGACCTGGCTCGTCTCCGCCTGCGTGCTCAGCTCGGCCAGCCGGACCTCGATGCCCGCGACCGCCGAGGACGCGGACGACACGGCCCGCCGGGCGTCGCGCACGTCCTGGTCGCTCACGTCGGGGTCGGCCAGCGCCGCGCCGCTCGCCGGCAGCAGCAGCACCGCCGCCGTGATCGCCGCGGCTGCACCGCGCACCGCGCGCGCTCGTCTCGTCCGCACCTGCTCGCCTCTCGTCAGCCGTCCGCCACCCCCCGCGCACCGCGTGCGCGACCAGGGCCGGCGGAGTCCCGCGCCCCGCTCAGGGACGCTACCGGGGAAAATCACAGAAGTGAACACGAGTCACACCGTTCACACGAGTCACATCGGCGTGGTTCGGGACGAACCGGACACCGGAGGGGACGAATCACCCGCGCGGGCGACCTCCGACCCCCGTGACGTGCCGCTCGACACCCGCGCGACCGCCCTCCGTGGACAGTGCGTCTCACATCGTGGGACGACTGTTCCACGCCCCGGCGCCCGCTCCGTACTGTGGGCGGCATGTCCCGCCGAATGTGTCGCTGACCAGCGCACGCTCGGCTGTGCCCGCAGGCCCCCGACGGGCCGCGGCCCCGGCGCCCCGCTGACGGCGACCGCTCGTCGCCCGGGGGCGCCGCACACCGGCACCGGCCGCCCGGGACCCCTCCTGGCACGACGCGCGTGCGCACCGCCCACCACCCCGCACCGCCAGCCCCCACGCACCGCCAGGAGACAGACGATGACCCAGTCGCAGTGGTCGTTCGAGACCCGCCAGATCCACGCCGGCCAGACGCCCGACAGCGCCACCGGCGCCCGCGCGCTGCCGATCTACCAGACGACGTCCTACGTGTTCCCCGACGCCGGCGTGGCCGCCGACCGGTTCGCGCTCAAGGACCTCGGCCCGATCTACACCCGGATCGGCAACCCCACCGTCCAGGCCGTCGAGGACCGGATCGCCTCCCTCGAGGGCGGCGTCGGCGCGCTGCTGCTCGCGTCCGGCCAGGCCGCCGAGACGTACGCGATCCTCAACATCGCCGAGGCCGGCAGCCACGTCGTCGCCAGCCCCAGTCTGTACGGCGGCACGTACAACCTGCTGCACCACACGCTCCCCCGGTTCGGCATCGAGACGACGTTCGTCACCGACCCGCACGACCCGCAGGCGTGGCGCGACGCGGTCCGCCCGAACACCAAGGCGTTCTTCGCCGAGACGGTGCCGAACCCGAAGCAGGACGTCCTGGACATCGAGACCGTGGCCGGCGTCGCCCACGAGTCCGGCGTCCCGCTGATCGTCGACAACACGGTCCCGACCCCGTACCTGATCCGGCCGCTGGAGTGGGGCGCGGACGTCGTCGTCCACTCCGCCACCAAGTACCTCGGCGGGCACGGCGCGGCGATCGGCGGCGTGATCGTCGACGGCGGGACGTTCGACTACGGCGCCGACCCCGAGCGGTACCCGTCATTCAACACGCCCGACCCGTCCTACGACGGCCTGGTGTTCGCGCGGGACCTCGGGAAGGACGGGGCGTTCGGGGTCAACCTCTCCTACGTGCTGCGCGCGCGGGTGCAGCTGCTCCGCGACCTCGGCGCCGCGATCAGCCCGTTCAACGCGTTCCTCATCGCCCAGGGCCTCGAGACCCTGTCGCTGCGCGTCGAGCGGCACGTCGCCAACGCCCAGAAGGTCGCCGAGTGGCTGGAGGCGCGGGACGACGTGCTGTCGGTGACCTACGCCGGCCTGCCCTCGCACCCGCAGTACGAGCTCGGACGCAAGTACGGCCCGAACGGCACCGGCGCGGTCCTCGCGTTCGAGGTCGAGGGCGGGGCCGCCGCCGGCCAGGCGTTCGTGTCGGCCCTGGAGCTGCACTCCAACGTCGCGAACATCGGCGACGTCCGCTCGCTGGTGATCCACCCGGCCTCGACCACGCACAGCCAGCTGACCCCCGAGGAGCAGGCGCTGTCCGGCGTCACGCCGGGGCTGGTCCGGCTCTCCGTCGGGCTGGAGGGGATCGAGGACATCCTCGCCGACCTCGACGCCGGCTTCCGCGCCGCCAAGGGGGCCTGAGCGACCCCGTGCCCACCACCCGATCCACCCCGACGGGCGCCGCGACCCCCGCGGCGCCCGTCGGCGCACCCACGTCAGGACGGCCCGTGCCCGACCGCAGCACCCGCACCACCCCCGCCGCCGGCCCGGGCGACCCCACGGGCGACCGCAGCGGCCGGCCCGCGCCGAGCACGCTCCCCCGGGCCTCCTCCGCCTGGCGCGACGGCGACCCCGTCGGCCGGCGCCGGTTCGTCGAGCTCGGCGCGCTCGACCTCGAGGCCGGCGGCCGGCTGCCCGACGTCCGGCTCGCCTACGAGACCTGGGGCACCCCCGCCCCCGACGGCTCGAACGCCGTGCTCGTCCTGCACGCCCTCACCGGCGACTCGCACGTCACCGGTGACGCGGGTCCCGGCCACCCGACGCCCGGCTGGTGGTCGACGCTCGTCGGTCCCGGGGCGCCGATCGACACCGACCGCTGGTTCGTCGTCGCACCGAACGTGCTGGGCGGCTGCCAGGGCAGCACCGGCCCGGCGAGCACCGCGCCCGACGGCCGACCCTGGGGCAGCCGGTTCCCGCAGCTGACCGTCCGCGACCAGGTCGCCGCCGAGCTGCGGCTCGCCGAGGCGCTCGGCATCGGGTCCTGGGCCCTGGTGGTCGGCGCCTCGATGGGCGGGCAGCGTGCGCTGGAGTGGGCGGTCACCGCGCCGCACCGCGTCCGGCGGCTCGCGGCGATCGCCACCTCCGCGCAGACCTCGGGCGACCAGATCGCCTCGTTCCACACCCAGCTCACCGCGCTTGCGGCCGACCCGCGGTTCCGCGGCGGCGACTACTACGACGCGCCCGACGGCGAGGGCCCGCACGTCGGGCTCGGGCTGGCGCGGCAGATCGCGCACCAGACGTACCGCAGCGCGGCCGAGCTCGACGCGCGGTTCGGCCGGATCCCGCAGGGCGGGGAGGAGCCGCTCGACGGCGGCCGGTTCGCGGTGCAGTCGTACCTGGACCACCACGGGGACAAGCTCGCGCGCCGGTTCGACGCGAACACCTACGCCGTGCTGACCCGGTCGATGATCACGCACGACCTGGGCCGCGACCGCGGCGGAGTCGAGGCGGCGCTCGCCACGGTCACCGCGGACACGCTGGTGGTCGCCGTCGACTCCGACCGGCTGTTCCTGCCCGAGCAGTCCGCGCGGATCGCCGCGGGGGTGCCGGGGGCGCGGCCGCTGCGCACGCTGCGGACGCCGTACGGGCACGACGGGTTCCTCATCGAGCACGAGCAGCTCGGGCCGCTGGTCCGGGAGCACCTGGAGGGCTGAGGCGGACGCCGCGCCGGGAGCGCGGCGGCGTCTGGCACGCTGACCCCATGCAGACCGGGATCGGGGACGTCACGGAGCGCACCGAGGTGCTGCGCCGGCAGTGGGGCGCGCTGCGCGACTGGGTCGGCGACGTGCTGGACGCCGACACCGCGCGGGCCGCGAGCGTGCTGGACGGCTGGAGCGTCGCCGAGCTGGTCGCGCACCTCGGCCGGGCGATGGACGCGCTCGCCGTGTGCGAGCCCGCGCCCGCCGGGACCGTGCCGCTCAGCCTCGCCGAGTACCTGGGCTCGTACGCGGGCCGGGCGGCGGACATCGACCGGGTGACCAAGGAGCTCGCGGCCGAGATCGCCGACGACCCGCTGCGGCACGTCGACGCCCTGGTGGCGCGGGCGCTGCGCCGGGCCGACGAGCTCGGGCCGCAGGACCGCGTGGTGCAGGCCCGCCGGGGCCCGGTGCTGCTGTCCACGATGCTGGCGTCCCGCATCACCGAGCTCGTGGTGCACGCCGACGACCTCCAGCGCTCCCTCGCCCGCGCCCGCGGCGCGGCCCCGGGGTCGCGCGCGGAGCTCGGCACCGGGGTCGGCCCGCTGCCGGGCGTGCCGGGAGGGTTGGGGCCGGAGGGCGGGCTCGGCGACGGCGTCACCTCGGCGGGGCCGGTCGACGGCGACGCGCTGGACCTGGTGGCGACCGAGCTGCTGCGCATCGTGCAGGCCCGCGGCGGCTGGGACCTCGACGTGGTGCAGCCGCTGACCTGGGTGCGCCTCGCCGCGGGCCGGGTGCTGTACGACGTCGACGTCCTGGCGGCCGCCCTGGCGCCGCGGTTCACGTCGGACTCGGTCCCGGACCTGGGCCGCATGCTCCCGCTCCTCTGACGACGGCGCCCGTCTCGCCGAGATGGCAACTCTCGGCTCTCCGCGGGCGTCCCGGCACAGCCGAGAGTTGCCATCTCGACGGGTTCTCGCGGGGTGCGGGCGGGGTTCTCGCGGGGCGGGGGCGAGTTCTCGCGAGGTCCCGGGGCGCGCCGCGGCGCGCGGGCTAGTGTCGGGAGCATGCTCGCCGCGACGGTCACCCGGTTCTCGCCCGACGACCCCCTGGCGGGTCTGACCGTCGGGGAGCACCCCGAGCCCGACGCCCGCGAGCACTGGACGACCGTCGACGTCCGCGCGGCGGCCCTCAACCAGCACGACCTCTGGTCGCTGCGCGGCGTGGGCCTGAAGCCCGAGCAGCTGCCGATGGTGCTGGGCACCGACGGCGCCGGCGTCACCGCCGACGGCCGGGAGGTCGTGCTGCACGCCGTGGTCGGCGGCGCGTCCGGGCACGGCGTCGGTCCGGCGGAGCCGCGGTCGCTGCTGTCCGAGCGGTACCCCGGCACGGTCGCCGAGCGCGTCGCGGCGCCCACGTGGAACCTCGTGGCGAAGCCGGCGGAGCTGTCGTTCGTCGAGGCGGCGTGCGTCCCGACCGCCTGGCTCACCGCCTACCGGATGCTGTTCACGACCGGCCGCGCGCAGCCGGGCCAGCGGGTGCTGGTGCAGGGCGCGGGCGGCGGCGTCGCGACGGCCGCGATCCTGCTCGCCGCGGCCGCCGGGCTCGAGGTCTGGGTGACCAGCCGGGACGAGCGGCGCCGGGCCCGGGCTCTGGAGCTCGGGGCGGCGGGCGCCGTCGCGTCCGGCGCGCGGCTGCCCGTCCGGGTCGACCTGGTGGTCGAGACCGTCGGCGCCGCCACGTGGTCG
This sequence comes from Cellulomonas sp. PS-H5, assembly GCF_019265565.1. Lineage (NCBI taxonomy): Bacteria > Bacillati > Actinomycetota > Actinomycetes > Micrococcales > Cellulomonadaceae > Cellulomonas > Cellulomonas sp. PS-H5. Next base: position 3,586 of record NZ_JAHVCI010000079.1, on the reverse strand, counting down.
CACTCGGTGCGCTCCGTCCGGCCGGGCGGCACGATCGTCGTCGCCGGCGCCACCACGGGAGACCCCGCCGCCATGGAGATCCAGCGGGTGTTCTTCCTGGAGATCGCGGTGCTCGGGGCCACGATGGGCACCAAGCAGGACCTGGAGCAGCTGCTCGCGTTCCTGGCCCGCACCGGCGTGCGGCCGGTCGTCGACTCGACCGTCCCGCTGGCCCGGGTCGGCGACGGCCTGGCACGCTTGGCGCGCGGCGAGCAGTTCGGCAAGGTCGTCGCCGAGGTCTGACCGGCCGAGGGGCCGACGAGGGGGGCGCGCGATGGCCGGCCGCTGGCACGAGGACGTCCTGGGCGAGGACTACCGGGTCCGCACGATCGACCTGGCGCCCGACGACGAGGGCGAGGTCGTCGCCAGCCTGGTCCGGTACGCCCCGCCGACGGCCGAGGCGTTGCGGCCGTCCCGCGCCGTGCTCTACCTGCACGGCTGGTCCGACTACTTCTTCCAGACCGGGCTCGCCGAGTTCTGGCACGCCCAGGGCGCCGCGTTCTACGCCCTCGACCTGCGCAAGTACGGCCGCAGCCTGCGACCGCACCAGACACCCGGCTACGTCGACGACCTGCGTACCTACGACGAGGAGATCGAGGCGGCGCTCGACCAGGTGCACCGCGACCTCGGCCGGTTCGCGCGCGTGATGATCATGGGCCACTCCACGGGCGGCCTGATCGGCGCGCTGTGGGCGAACCGGCACCCGGGCCGGCTCCACGGGCTGGTGCTCAACTCGCCCTGGCTGGAGCTGCAGGGCGCCGCGGTCGTCCGGCACGCGAGCGCGCCGGCGATCGCCCGGCTGGCCCGGCTGCAGCCCAAGGCGCCGCTGCCGAACATCGACCCGGGCTTCTACGGCCGCACGCTGCGGGCCGCGGACGGCGGGGAGTGGACCTACGAGGACGCCTGGCGACCCGTGCCCGCGTTCCCCGTCCGCGCCGGCTGGCTCGCGGCCATCCTCGCCGGGCACGCGGAGGTGGCCCGGGGGCTGCACATCCGGGTGCCGGTGCTCATGCTCGCGTCCGACCGCACCGTGATCAGCCCGCGGTGGAGCGAGGACATGCGCGCCGCGGACGTCGTGCTCGACGTCGAGCTGCTGGCCCGCCGCGCGGTGCAGCTCGGGCCGGTGGTCTCCGTGGTGCGGATCGCGGGCGGGCTGCACGACCTCACGCTGTCGCCCGCTCCGGTCCGGGCACGGCTGTACGCGGAGATCGGCCGGTGGACGGCGGCGTACGGCTGGTCGTGAGCGACCGCCGGACCCGGCTCAGGCGCCGACGGCCTCCCCGAGCGTCGGGCCGTCCTCGCCGAACCGCCACACCCGCCAGCCGTCGGTCGGCCGCTCCAGGTCCGCGGCCGCGGTCGCGGCACTGCTCGGGTCGGCGTGCACGCTGCCGTCCTCGAGCTCGATGAGCCCGTCGACCCGCAGCGTCGCGACCAGGCGCTGGTTGCGGCGCACGCGGTGCCACACGAGCTCCAGGTCCCGGCGCTCGGCAGCCGCGAGGGCCTCCAGCTCGGGCAGCGGCTCGGAGGCCACCGCGGTCGCGTCGCCGTCGCGCGGCGCCGGGACGTCGTCGACGACCGGCGGGATGAGCGTGGTCTCGTCCGTGCGCGGCGCGGGCCGCGGCTCCGGGGCAGGGGCGGCGTGCCGGTGGTGCTCGGCGCCGTCGGGCGCGGCGGGAGCCCCGGCGGCGTCGGGGCGGTCGGCGGCGTCGGGGCGGACCACCGGCGTCGGGTCGGTGGGCGCCGTCCCGCGGTGCCCGCCCGAGGTCGCCGTGCGGGCCGCGGCCACCGGGACCGCACCCGTGCGGGGGCCGGGCTCGACGGCGCGGCGCTGGCCGGGGGTCGCGCGCAGCGGCGACACGTCGACGTAGCGGCGCCCGCCGGGGCCCTGGGTCACGCCCAGCCGCAGCACCTCGACGCCGCCGCCCGCGGTCACGTGGTCGACGGCCTCCAGCACGTCCTCCGCGACGTCCGCGCACACCACGACCAGCCGCGCGCCCGGCGGCACCGGGCCCTGCGAGCGCAGCACGGGGGCACGGTCGCGGAACACGGCGAGCTCGGCCTCGAACGCCTCCGGGCCGCCGCGGTACATCCGCGCCAGGTCCGCGCGGCTCAGCCGGGCGGCACCGCCCGCGTGCCGCAGCGCGCGCACCAGCGCCGCCTCGTCCAGCAGCTGCACGACCTCGACGACGACCGGGCGCGAGGCCGCGTCGAGCGCCAGCAGGTGGGGGCCGCCGTGGGCGCCCTCGCGCACCGTCAGCACCTGCTCGCCCAGCAGGTCCGACGCGTGCTCCGCCACGAGCGCGGACGAGTCGGCCTCGAACGCGTCGGCCCGGGGACGCATCGGCTGGACGAGGGTCCCCTGGCCGCCGTCGAGCTCGAAGATCGCCATCAGTCCGCTGCACCCCTTCTCGCGGCCCCCGCCCGGACCGCCCCCCCGCGCCTTCCGCCCCGCTGCCGGGCGCCCGGCACCGCCGGGCGCTCCACCCCGCGGAAGTCTTCCATCGCCGGGACCTCACCGGGTCCCGGCCCCGCCCATCTGCACGAGATGTCCACGCCGGCGCGTCCCGGCCGCCGCCCGGACGCGCGCGCCGTCACGCGGACAGGTGCTCCTCCAACCGCTCGACCTTGCCCGTCAGCTCACCGGTGCGGCCCGGCCGGATGTCCGCCTTGAGGACGAGGCTCACGCGGCCCGCGTGCCGGCCGACCGCCTCGGACGCCCGCTTCACCACGTCCATGCACTCGTCCCACTCGCCCTCGATGGTCGTGAACATCGCGTCCGTGCGGTGCGGCAGGCCCGACTCCCGGACCACGCGCACCGCGTCGGCGACGGCCTCGGTCACGGACTCACCCGCACCGAGCGGGGACACGGAGAACGCCACGAGCATGCCTCCCACCCTGGTGCACGGGGCGGGGATCCGTCCAGCCCCCGGACGGGTGCGGGGCCTGCGCGGACGGGTGCGGGGCGCTTCACCCGCAGGTCGCACCCATCCGGCCCCGCCCCCGCTCCGAACCCCCACCAGCGCACGCTCCGTGCGCCACGTCAGCGGGGACGCACCCCGGGAGGAGAGATCACCATGGGCCAGTCTGCCAACCGCCTCGTCGGCGGGATCTTCGGCGCCGTCTACCTGCTCGTCGGGATCGCCGGGTTCTTCGTCAGCTCCGGCGCGGACTTCGCGGGGACCGAGGGCGGGACGCTGATCTTCTTCGAGGTCAACCCGCTGCACAACATCGTGCACCTGGCGATCGGCGCCGCCCTGCTGGGCGCCGCGCTGTCCTCGGTGCGCGCCGCGCGCGGCGTGAACACCACCGTCGGCGCCGTCTACCTGCTGGTCGGCCTGCTCGGCCTGTTCCTGGTCGGCTCGTCGGCGAACATCCTCGCCCTGAACGGCGCGGACAACGTGCTGCACTTCGCCAGCGCGATCCTGCTGCTCGGCGTCGGCCTCGGCGCCGACCGCGCCGCCACCGCCCCGGCCGCGGCGCGCCGGGCGTGAGCGGGTCGCTCGCCGGCCGCGTCCCCGGGTCCGCGCGGGGGCTCCTCGGCCGCGCG
>NZ_JAHVCI010000078.1:0-13609 GCF_019265565.1 Cellulomonas sp. PS-H5 | reverse complement strand
CGGACCCGGCTCGCCCGCGGGCGGCCCGGACGGCGGTCGGCGCGGGATGTCCCGCCGCGCCCTGCTCGGGCTCGGCGGCGGCCTCGTCGCGGGTGCGGCCGCCGCTGGGGCCGCTGGAGCCGTGGCGGTGGACGCCGCCCGGTCCCCCGCGCCCGCCGCTTCGCCGGCGGGCGCCGACCGCACCTACCCGTTCACCGGCGCGCACCAGGCGGGCATCGTCACCCCGGCGCAGGACCGGCTCTACCTCGCCGCGTTCGACGTGACGACCACCGACCGGGACGCGCTCGTCGACCTGCTGCGCCGGTGGACCGTGATGGCCGCCCGGATGACGCAGGGCCTGCCGGCCGGGCAGTTCGCCCCCGCCTCCGGGCCGTACGACGCGCCGCCGGACGACACCGGCGAGGCCGCCGACCTGCCCGCCGCGGGGCTGACGATCACGTTCGGGTTCGGGCGGTCGCTGTTCGTCGGGGCGCCCGGCGCGGAGGCCGACCGGTTCGGGCTGGCCGGTCGGCTGCCCGCGGGCCTGATCGCCCTGCCGCACTTCGCCGGCGACGACCTCGACCCCGCCCGCAGCGACGGCGATCTGGTCGTCCAGGCGTGCGCCGACGACCCCCAGGTCGCCGTGCACGCCGTGCGGGATTTGTCGCGCGCCGCGTTCGGCACCGCCCGCATCCGGTGGACCCAGCTCGGCTACGGCCGGACCTCCTCCACCAGCACCGCGCAGAAGACGCCGCGGAACCTGTTCGGCTTCAAGGACGGCACCGCCAACCTCAAGGCCGAGGAGACCGCCGACGTCGAGGCGCACGTGTGGGTGCCCGCGGCCGCGGCGACGGAGGGCGGCACCGACGCGGCCTGGCTCACCGGCGGCACCTACCTCGTCGCGCGCCGGATCCGGATGCACGTCGAGACCTGGGACCGGTCGTCGCTGCGCGAGCAGGAGGCCCTGGTCGGCCGGAACAAGGGCGAGGGCGCGCCGCTGTCCGGCGGCACCGAGTTCACCGAGCCCGACCTCGACGCCACCGGCGGCGACGGCAGGCCGCTCGTCGCGCTCGACTCGCACGTCCGCCTGGCGCACCCGACCCAGAACGACGGCGTCCGGATGCTGCGCCGCGGGTACAACTTCACCGACGGCAACGACGCGCTCGGCCGGCTCGACGCGGGGCTGTTCTTCCTCGCGTTCGTCGTCGACCCGCGCACGCACTTCGTGCCGATGCAGACCCGGTTGTCGTCGCAGGACGGGCTGATGGAGTACCTCGTGCACACCGGATCGGGGCTGTACGCCGTGCCGCCGGGCGTGCCCGACGGGACGCTGCCGACCGGTGCGGACGGGACGCCGGCGCTCGCCGACGACGGGCCGTTCGTGGGTCAGGCGCTGTTCGCGTAGCCGCGCGGGCCGCCGCGGGTCAGGCGAGGTACGCCAGCACGACGGGCTCGTCCTGGCCCGCCCACGTGCCGACGAGCGTCCGGTCCGTCGGCGCGGTGAGGCCCGGGCGGGGCTCGCGCACGACGACGACCTCCGGCTCGGCGGCCGCGTCGGCGGCGCCGCTCCCCCGGACCCGCACGGTCGGCTCGCGCTCCACCCGGCCCTCGGGCGTCTCGACCCACATCCGCACCTCGGTGTCGGCCTCGCGGACCACCCGCGCGAGCTCGTCCCGGTAGACCGGGTCGCCCGGGCCGTCGTACACCCAGCGCGTGCCGAGCACCGAGTGCTCCATCGTGCCGACCAGCCACTCCTCGGCGCCCGGCAGCGGCGCGCCGCGGTAGGTCAGCGGCACGTGCAGCAGCCGGCCGCCGACCTCGACCAGGTGCGACTCGATGCCGACCTCGCCCTCGGGGTCGTCGAACCGGTACGCGCCGACCGGCGCCACCTCGGCGACCGCGCCGCCGCACCACGGCTGCGCGGGGAGCCAGGCGGCGATGAGCTCGGCCTTGGTCGGGACGAGGGTCGCCCGGTGGATGATCGCCATGCCGCCACGGTAGCGGGACCGGGCCGGCCCCCGGCACGCGCGCCCCACCGGCTGCGATCCGCCGCCCGCCGGCGCCTGTCGTCGCCCCGACCGCCGCGCCCGCCGCCCGCCGGCCCGCCGCCCGCCGCCGAGTGCCTACCGGACACGTCGAGTGCCTACCCACGGGATGGGCAGTCGACGTGTCTCGTATCCACTCGGCGTCGAGCGCGCCGGACGGCAGGATGTCCGGGTGACCAGCCACCGCACCCCGCCCGGCCCGCTCGACACCGACGCGGCCGCCGCCCTCTGGCGCGCCTACGTCGCCGCGCACCCCGAGGCGGTCGCCGCCGGCGACGAGTACGTCGTCGACCGGTTCGGCGACTCCGTCGAGCTGAGCGACGAGCTGCTCGGCATCGTCCGGCACGGCAACAAGCGTGCGACCGCCGAGCTCGTGGCCGAGTTCGCCCACCGCGGCGAGGCGCTCCCCCGCATCGGCGCGCACTGGGTGGCGTGCGACGGCCGGGGCGCGCCGCAGCTCGTGCTCCGGACGACCGAGCTGCGGATCGCCACGTTCCGGGAGGTCGACGCGGACTTCGCCTTCGACGAGGGCGAGGACGACCGCAGCCTGCGCAGCTGGCGGGAGCAGCACCGGATCTACTGGGAGCGCACCTGCGCGGCGCGCGGCGCCGTGTGGAGCGAGCAGGACGAGATCGTCCTGGAGCGGTTCCGGGTGGTGTGGCCGCCGGAGGCGGCGGACTGACCCGGCACGCCGGCGCTACTCGCTCTGCGCCGCCCGGGCCTCGGCGATCTCCTGGGCGTCGGGCGACCCGGTCCGGTGGACCGAGAGCTCCCCGCACCCGACGAGACCGAGTGCGACGACTCCCACGATGCCGGCGACGGCGATCCTGCGCATGACCCTGACTTCCTGCTGCGGCGATTCAGACGAACCGGGGCATCTTGCCAGACGGCGGGCGCGACGACGGCGGGCCGTTGGTCCCGCGGGCGTGTCCGCGCCGGTCAGCGCGGGAGCGCGGCGGCCGGGACCACGACCGGCGGGCCGGCCGGGTTGACCACGATCCCGGCCCGGCCCGCGCCGAGCGTCGCGGCGGCGATCTCCGCGAGAGCGGCCCGCCGGACCGCCCCACCGGGCCGCCACGCCCACACCTCCGCGGGCGACGTCCCCACCACGGTGTACGCGCCGCCGTCCGGTCCGGTGGCGGCCGGCCCGGCCGGCCCGTCGTCGGGGTCGGTCGCGACGGGGACGAACAGCGGCCCCGCCCCCAGCGCCTCGACGTACTGCGCGAACGGCAGCGACCGCGTCGTCGTCGCCTCGGTCAGCCGGGCGACCGCCTCGGGCTCCTCGGTGAGGTGCTGCCGGATCTCGGCCGCGTACACGATGAACGCCCCCGGCGCGCGGCCGTCGACGACGATGCCCTGGTGGTCGCGCACCGCCTGCGCGAGCACCGCCGCCGCGGGCTGGACCAGCGACCGCCCCGCCGCCTGCCGCATCCGCTGCAGCTCGTCGTGCCCCGTGAACGCGACCAGCAGGTCCGCGCCGGCGTTGTCCCGGATCGAGGCGATCGCCAGGGTGTCGCCCTGCTGGAACCCGCGCTCGGGGTCCGCGAGCCGGGAGTCGGTCACGTCGAGCAGGAGCTCGCCGGACACGGCGCGGCGGAGCACGTCGGCGAACGTCCGGGCGTCCTTGCGCTCCGCCCAGGCGCCGAGCGCCTCACGGACGCGGTCGTGGCGCACGCCCGGGCCGGGCTCGCCGGCGAGAGGTGCCGCCGGGGGCGCCGGATCGGGCTCCGCGCCGGCCTCCGGCTCGTCCGGTTCGGGCTCTCGCGACCTCCGGCTGAACAGTCCCACGGCGGACACCCTAGGCGCCGGACGCTGCGCGAGCTGCTGGGCGGGGACCCGGCGACGGTGCGCCGCGCACGGGTGCTGCCGCCGACCGCCGACCGTCGCACGTCCCGCCGGCCCGACCGTCGGGCGGTCAGATCGAGAGGGTGAACCACACGGTGTTGCCGGTCCGGCCGGCGCGGCGCCCGTGGCCCCACTCGGTCGCGAGCATCGACACCAGACGCAGCCCCTGCCCACCGGGCGTGCCCGGGTCCGGGCGTCGGACCTGCGGCCGGCCGGCGCTGGTGTCCGAGACCTCGACCCGGACGCAGTCGCTGTCGACGCTGAACCGCACCTCGACCTCGCCGCCGGGACCGTGGACGATCGCGTTGGCGACGAGCTCGCTCGTCAGCAGCTCGATGTCGGGGAGGGACTCGTCGGGGACCGCCGACTCGCGGGCTCGGTCGCACGCCCAGTGCCGGGCGATCCACACCGCACCGCGCCGCGGGGGGACGTGCAGCTCCAGGACCGTCCTCGGCGGACCGGCCCCGGAACGCTCGCGCCACCACCGGGGGGATCCGCCGTCGAGATCCTGCAGCAGGACGTGCACCTCGTACGCGTCGCTTCTCAACGGTGACCCCTCGTGTCCCGGCGCGCCTGCGATGCCCGATGCGGACCACGGCGCGACCGCCGGGAGTCGTCGAGGCTGACGACGGTACCTCTCCAGGATTGCACGCCCGGTTCGATCCGTCCTGTTCCGGGGTCATCGGGCGGCCCGAGCCGTGCCACACTGGCGAGGTCGGAGTCGACCAGGCGCCCACGAGGGCGTTCCCTCGCCGGCCGTGGCGCCGGTCGCGCCCGAGAGCCGGTGAGATCGTGCACGAGATCCTCGACGCGTTCGCCGATGCCGCACCCTCGCGGACCGGGGTCCCCGCCTGCAGCGTCATCCTGCGCACCGGCGACCGGTTCGACCAGGTCGCGAGCAGCGATCCCGCCGCGGCGGAGTGCGACCGGCTCGAGGTGGACGACGGGGCGGGCCCCTGCCTCGAGGCGATCCGACAGCTGAGCAGCGTGGTCGTGGACGATCTCGACGTCGACGCGCGCTGGCCCCGGTGGAACCGGCGCGCACGGGGCCACGGCTACCGGTCCTTCGTCGCACTGCCGGGCTACGTCGACGAGATCAGCACCGTCGCGCTGAACGCCTACAGCCGCCTGCCCGCCGCGTGGACGCGCGACGAGGTCATCCGCATCGACCGGTACGTCCAGGAGCTGGCGACGACGCTGCGCGAGCAGGGCACGTGACGACATCGCCCGGCCCGGTGCGCACCCGCACCCCGGGCACGCGAACGGCCCGCCTCCTGCGCGATGCAGGGTGCGGGCCGTCGTGGTTGCTCCCTCGACTGGACTCGAACCAGTAACCGTCCGATTAACAGTCGGATGCTCTGCCAATTGAGCTACGAGGGATCGTGCGGGAAGAACTCTAGCAGCCCTCCGGGGCTGCTCCTGACACGTCCCGCGTGGTCCCGGTCACCGCCGGGATCACGCGCGCAGGCCGGCCGCCGCGCGCACCCGCGCCTCCGCGGCGTCGAGCAGGGCCGCCACGCCGGGGTCGGCCAGGTCGACCCGCCCGGTGCCGATGACCTGCGTGAACAGGTCTCCCGACTCGCCCCGCCGCAGGGCGACCCGGACGGGCCCGGCACCCGGCACGGTGACGGTCTCGACGTGCACGACCGAGGACTGCACCCGCTCCCGCAGGGTCTGCGCGAACGGCACCGGCACCGGCGGGTCCAACGGCAGCACCTCGACCGCACCGGTCACCCAGTGCACGGTGATGGCGGGCGGCTCGGGCGCGAACGACGCCCGGTCGACGTCCGACCACGGGTGCCGGCGCACCGGCGCGTCCGCGGTCCCGCCGGCGACGTAGAGCGCCTGCCGGGTGGCGGCGAGCCAGCGGTCGCCCGACGCGGCGACGGCGAGCACCCGGTCGCCCGCCGGGAGGTCGAGGGCGCGGCGCACGTCGTCGGGCAGGGCGTGGCGGCGGGAGAAGAGCGGCACGGTGACCCACCGTAGCCGGATCACGGGCGACCGGACCCCGGACCCACCGGCGCCCGTCCCGCCGCGGCTCAGCCGTCCGCGACGGTCGAGCCGCGCACCGCGAGCTCGACCGGCAGCAGCTCCACCCCGGCCCCCAGCTCGTCCCCCGAGAGCGCGGCGAACAGCCGGCTGGCGGCGGTCCGCCCGAGGAGCTCGAGCCGGGTGTCGACGCTGGTCAGCTCCGGCCGGGTGTTGGTCACGACGAGCGACCAGTTGTCGTGGCCCACCACCGCCACGTCCTCCGGCACCCGGCGGCCGTGGTCCCGCAGGATGTCGAGCGCGGCGCGCGCGAGCTGGTCCGACGCGGCGACGACCGCGTCCAGGTCGGGGTGCTGCGCCAGCAGGCGCGTGGTCGCCGCGCGGCCCCAGCGCTCGCTCCAGTTCCCGGAGCCGGCGCCGGTGCCGAGCAGCGTCGCGCCGTGCTCGGCGAGCGCCGCCGCCGCGCCCGCCTCGCGCTCCCGGGACGCGGCGTACGTGGGGTCGCCGCCGACGTAGGCGATCCGGCGGCGGCCGAGGTCCCAGAGGTGCTCGGCGGCGATGCGGCCGGCCTGGACGTTGTCGGCGGCCAGCGACAGGTCCTGCGGGTCTTCGGAGGGTGCGTAGGCGTAGACCACCGGCACCGGGAGGTCCTGCCCGAGCGAGGGGCGCGGGTCCGTGCGCGGGCCGCCGACGACGATCAGCCCGTCGATCTGCCGCTCGAGCAGGGTGCGCAGCTGCTGCTGCTCGCGGATGGCGTCCCCGCGCGCGTCGGTGAGGATCACCGAGATGCGACCGGCCCCGAGCGCGTCCTCCGCGCCCATGAGGATCGGGATGACGAACCGGCCCTCGAGGTCGTTGGTCAGGACCCCGACGGTGCCGGTGCGCCCGTTCGCGAGGTTCTGGGCGAGCACCGACGGCGTGAACGACAGCGCGTCGGCGGCCTCCAGCACGCGCTGACGCGTCTCGGGCCGGATCTCGCCCCGCCCGTTGAGCGCCTTGGACGCGGTGCCCTTCGACACCCCGGCCCGCCGCGCGACGTCCGCGAGCGTGGCGCGGGCGGCTGGGCGCTGCTGCACGACGTCGCCGCTCTCCAGACCCATCGCCCGTGCGCTCCCGTCGTCCCCGGCGTCCCCGCCCCGCCCGGTCGACCCGGGCGGGGCGGTCGTGACGTCCACCACCTGTGTCCGCCGACCCTAGCGGGACGCGACGGCGGCGCGGCGGCGGTCCTGCCAGCAGGTCCGCAGGTCGGTCGTGCCGAAGCGCCGCAGGGCCTCGTCGGTGGCGTCGATGCCGACGGCCGAGATCCACGGCAGGCAGGTCTTGTTGCCCTCGCCCTTGCCGCGACCGCCGAAGCCGGTGTCCACGAACATCGGGTCGTCGATCAGCCACCAGCTGACCAGCAGCCCCTCCTCCTGCAGCCCGGGCCGGGCGTACCCCCAGTCGCGCCCGGGGGTGGCGACGGTCTCGTTCGAGCCGTGCAGCACCAGGTCCGCGACCTCGGCGAGCACGTCGTCGTCGCCGATCAGGGCGGCCTCGAACAGGTCGGGCACGGCGTGCAGCTCGTAGGGGTGGATGTAGCCGGCGCCCGCGGTGTCGCAGGCGCTCCAGCCGGTGCTGCGGAACCCGTACCCGGCCATCGTGCTCCCGGGCGGCAGCGGCACGTCCCAGAGGTAGACCCAGGTGGCCAGCACGCGCGCCGCGTCCACCGCGGCGGCGCGCAGGTCGTCGTCGCCGGTGAGCTCGGCGGCCGCGAGGCAGGCCCGCAGCGAGAACAGGATGCTCTCGGAGTCGACCAGCTGGGCCCGGGCGTAGATCGAGTCGTGGATGCCGCCGTTGAACTTCAGCCCCCGGACGAAGTGCTCGGCGACGAACCCGGCCGCGCGCACCGCGGCGTCCCGCCAGCGCGGGTCGCCCGTCGCCTGGAAGAGCTCGTGGAGGAACGGCACCGCGGTCGCGGTCGACGACTTCTGGTTGAGCTCCGCCCGGCCGAACCACGCGCGCGGCTCGACGAGCGCCGACCCGTCGAAGGCGTAGGCGCGGCGCCAGGACCCGTCCTCCTCCTGCGCCCCGAGCAGGAACTCCCCGAAGGACCGCGCGACCGCGAGCCACTCCTCGTGCACCGTGCCGCGCTCGCGCTCCGCGGCGTAGGCGCGGAGCAGGGCGTGGTGCTCCTCGGCGACGCACCGCAGGTACGTGCCGTCGGGCGCGCCCGACAGCGCGTCCACCGCGTAGGCCATGTGCTCGAGCACCGGGCCCATCAGGTCCCGCAGGTCGGCACCCTCCTCCGCGTACGCCAGCGGCAGCAGCAGCCCGCTCCACCAGCTCGCGTCCCGCTCGGAGTCGAAGTCGTAGAGCGTGTGCACCAGGCCCAGCGGCGAGCCGCCGGCCCGCCGGACGAAGCTCTCGACCGCCCGCAGCGCCTTGTCGCGCGCCGCGGGGTCCGCGATCTCGGGGGCGTGGTTCAGCACGTGCAGGGCGTTGAGCACGGTCTGCCCGGTGAAGCCGTACTGCAGCACGTCGCCGAGCTGGCGCCCGTCCTGCGGGTGGCAGTTCGTCACGAAGCCCGCCGTCGTGGCGTTCTCCCGGTAGTACGGCAGCAGCGCGTCGAGGCGCAGGGCGGTGAGGTCCTCGACGGGCACCGGCAGCTCGACGCGCCGCGGCTGCAGGTGCGCCACCCGGGCACCCCAGAGCTGCCACAGCGCGTCGGTCGCCGTCGCGCCGCGCACCACGCCGACGCCGTAGGACACGGTGAGGTCGGTCGCGTCGTCGACGGGCCAGAACGCGCCCCACGGCTCCCGGTCCCGGGCCGTCAGCGCGTGCGAGCGCGCACGCTCCACGAAGGGGTACGCGGCCGACAACGACCAGCCGCCGGGCCGGTCCAGCAGGCCGAGCGAGCCGATGTCCGTGCGCTGCGCGAAGGCCTGCTGACCGCGGGCGCGCTCCGGGGCGTCGTCGTGCGCGGGGACGTCCTGGCGGGACAGCCACACCCCGAGCCCCCGGCCCGGGGCGTACGCCAGGACGGCGAGGCCGGTGAGCCGGTCGTCCCGGAACACGAGCTCGCGGGTGTCGAGGTAGTCCTCGACGCCGTCGCCGTCCACGTCGTTCAGGTCGTAGAGGGCGGGCGGCGCGAACACCTGGGCCCGCTCGTCGAACCCGGCGCCGACCACGTCGAGGTCGAGGACGGCGCGCACCGCGGTCCCGGGCGCCGGGGCGTGCACCCGCACCCGGCGGTCGACGCGGACGCCGTCGCCCTCGGGCGCCCAGCGGTCCACGACCACGACCTCGCCGGCGGCGGTCCGGGCCCGGGCGGTGGCGAGCAGGGCGGCCCCGTCGCGGACGACCTCGCCGTAGGGCGCGGGCACGCGCTCCCCGCGCCAGTCGGCCGGGTCACCGGTGTGGACCTCGACGACGACGGGCGCGGGGCTCGCGAGCAGGCGCTCGGTGCCGGCGTCCGGGGCGGACCAGAGCTCGACGCCGTGGGCGCCGTCGGGGCCGGAGGTGCGGATCTCGATCACGGGGTGCTCCTGGTGGTGCTCGGGGCGCGCTCGGGGGCGCGCCGTCGGGGGGGCGGTGCGGGAGGGTGCGTGCGGCGGGCGGGCGGCTCAGCCCTTGGTGGCGCCCGCGGTGAGGCCGGAGATGATGCCCCGCTGGCACAGCAGCGTCAGGACGAGGACGGGCAGCAGGTAGACGACCGCGGCCGCGGTCATGTCGCCCCACAGCGTCTGGAACTGGGTGATGTACCCGGAGATGCCGACCGGCATCGTCTGCGCGGCCGGGGTCCGGGTGAGCGACAGGGCGATGACGAGCTCGTTCCACGCCGCGAGGAACCCGAACAGGGCCGCGACCGCGACGGCGGGGGTCGAGATCGGCAGCACGATCCGCCCGATGGTGCCGAGGGTGCCGGCGCCGTCCAGCCGCGCCGCCTCCAGCAGCTCCTCGGGGAGCTCGCGGAAGAAGCCCTCGAGCATCCAGATGATCAGCGGCAGCACGATCGGCAGGTACGCGATCGCCAGGCCGAGCGGGCTGTCGATCAGCCCGAGCTGGCGGAACTGCAGGAAGAACGGCAGCGCGAGCGCCACAGGCGGGAACATCCGGGTGACCAGCACCGACCCCAGCAGGACGCCGGAGAACCGGTAGCGGAACTTCGCGAAGCCGAAGGCGGCGGGCACGCCGAGCAGCAGCCCGACGGCCGTCGCCCCGCCCGCCGCGAGCAGGCTGTTCCGGAAGAACTGCAGGACGGTCTCGTTCCCGAGGACCGACGCGAAGTGCGTCGTGGTCGGGGACTCCGGCAGCACGGTGGGCGGGATCGCGAAGATCTCGACGTCCGGCTTCAGCGAGGTCGCGACCACCCAGACGACGGGCAGCAGGAACAGGAACGACGCGGCCGCGGCGACGAGCGCGGTGGCGGTGCCGCGGGCGACCCGCCGGGTGGTCCGCGGCCCGCGGGCGGGCAGGGTCAGGGTGGTCATCGCTCACCTCGCGGGCGCAGCCAGAGGAAGACCGCACCGGCGGTGACGCCGATGACGATCACGAACAGCACCGACGTGGCCGCCCCGCCGCCGAAGTCGGTGGCGGTGAACATCTGCCGGTACAGGAAGGTGCTCAGCACCTCCGTCGACGAACCGGGGCCGCCGCCCGTCATCACGTACACCGCGTCGAACACCCGGAAGGCGTCGGCGAGCCGGATCACGAGGATGATGAGGATCGAGGGCCGCAGCAGCGGCAGCGTGATCCGCCAGAAGGTCTGCCACGGCGAGGCGCCGTCCGTCCGGGCGGCCTCCTTGAGCTCGCCGGGGATGTTCGCCAGGCCCGCGAGGAGCACCAGCACGACGAACGGCACCGCGAGCCAGGCGTTGGTGACCAGGATCGTCGTCCGCGCGAACCACGGGTCGGCGAACCAGGCGGGCCCGGTGATCCCGACGAGCGCGAGCCCCTCGTTGACCAGGCCGTAGCCCGGCGAGAACAGGAACTTCCACGCCATCGACGCCACGACGGGCGCGATCATCAGCGGCAGGGCCAGCACGAGGCGCAGCACCTTGCGGCCGCGCGTCTCGCGCTGCAGGAGCAGGGCGATCGGGATGCCGATCGCCAGCTCGACGACGAGCGTGGTGACGACGTAGCCCAGCGTCTGCGTGAGCGCCGTCCAGAAGGCCGGCGAGCCGAGCACCCGGGCGTAGTTGTCCAACCCGGCGAACGAGGGCGCGGGCCCGCCGACCGCCACGCTGAACTCCTGCAGGCTGAGGGACACGGTCCACAGCAGCGGGTACAGCGCGGTCGCGGCGAGCGCGAGCAGCGCGGGGAGGGTCAGCAGCACGCCGGCGCGCCGGCGCCCGGCGAGCAGGCCGCCCCTGCGGACCGTGGCTCGGCGCCCGGGCGTCCCGGGGTCGGCGCCCACGGGGCCGGCCGGTGCGTGGTGGCGGGCGGGCGTCCCCGGCCGCCCGCCACCACGCAGGTCAGCGGCCAGCTGCCCGCTCCATCTCGGACTGCGCCGCGGCGAGGGCCTCGTCGGGCGTCTGCTGCTGCGACATGACGGCCGACACGGCCTCCGCGATCGCCGTCTGGTACTGCGCGTACGCCGGGGTCATCGGCATCGTGGTGCTCACCTCGACGGACTCGGAGAACACCGCCAGCGCGTCGCGGTCGGCCTGCGACAGCTCGTCGGACGCGGCGAGCGTCTCCATCGACGACGTGCGGGGCGCTGGGGACAGCTGCTCGATCGCCTTGCGCGCCAGGACGTCGCTGCTGGTCGCCCAGTGCACCCACTGCCACGCGGCGTCCTGCGCGTCCGAGGACGCCGAGACGCCGAAGCCCCAGGAGAACGTCGTGCTGACCTGGTCCGGGTCGCCCGGGTTGAGGGCCACCGCGACGTCGTCGGCGATCTTCGACTGCGCCGGGTCGGAGGCCTGCGCCCAGAGGTACGGCCAGATGGAGATCATCGCGACCTTGCCCTCGAGGAACTGGCCCTGCATCGCGGACAGGTCGTGCAGCCCCTGCGGGCTCGACTGGTCCTCGAACTGGATCCCGGTCATGAGGTCGAAGGCGTCGCGCGCCTCCGGGGTGTCGATGGTGGGCGCGCCGTCCTCGTCGACGATGTCGCCGCCGGCCTGCTGGACGTAGCTCTCGAACCGGGTCGCGACCTCGCCGTCCCGGTTGCCGGGCACCATCGTCCCGTAGACGCCCGCGGCGGGGTCGGTCGTCGCGGCCGCGGCCGCCCGGTACTCCTCCCACGTCGTCGGCGGGCCGTCGATCCCGGCGGCCTCGAGCAGGCTCGGGCGGTAGTACGTCACCAGGTTGTGCACCAGGAACGGCAGGCCGTAGAGCTCGCCGTCGTAGCTCACCGTGTCCAGCGTGTGCTCGACGAAGTCGTCGCGGTCCGCGTCCTCGAGCCGGTCGCCCAGCGGGGACAGGTACCCGTTCTGGGCGAACTCGGCGATCCACGGCTGGTCGACGGTCAGGACGTCGTAGGCGCCGCCGCCGGCGATCGCGTCCGAGAGGAACTGCTGGTGCATGGTGTCGTGCGGGACGCCGAGGATCTCGACGCCGATGCCGGTCTCCTCCGTGAACTCCGCCGCCAGCTCCCGGTAGAAGGCCTCGTGCGGGGAGCCGGCCTCCATGCCGACGGTGATGCTGGTGGCGTCGCCCGACGAGCCGGAGCCCGCGCCCGACGGGGCGGGCGCCGACGGCGCGCAGGCGGTCAGGACCAGGCCCGCGGCGCCGAGGACCGCGGCCGCCGTGAGGCCCCGGGACCACCGAGGTGTGCTGAACATGGCTAGCTCCCTTGCTAGGTCGGTGTTTCGCAACCGGTTTCCGCAGACGCTAGTGCGGGGCGCGCGGACGTGTCAACGCGACCCGGGGACCCGCAGGTCAGGGCGCTCCGGGGCCCGCTGGTAGCCTCGGGGGTCGACGAGGGCCAGTAGCTCAGCCGGTCAGAGCAGCGGACTCATAATCCGTCGGTCGTGGGTTCAAGCCCCACCTGGCCTACGCAGCCGTGCCGCGGGCGCGCGAGCGCTCGCGCACCGACCCCACCGGCAGCAGCGCCGCGCCGGCGAGGAAGCACACCGCCCCCGCGCACGTCCCGGCGTTCACCAGCGCCACGTTCGTCTCCTCGGTGGTGCCCGCGACGTACCGCGCCGCGACCGCCGCCGCGCCGAACGCCACCGACCCGGCGAGGTTCAGCGCCGCCACCCACCAGTCGACAGACCCGCGCCGCCACGCGACCCGCGCGCCCGGCTTGCCCGGCGCGCCCCGCTCGCCCGGCGCGGTGCCCGGCACGGAGCCCGGCACGCCGTGCACCGCCCGCGGCCGCACCGCGCGCCGCACGGCCACGCACGCGAGGACGCTCGCCACGAGGAAGCACACCGACCCGTACACGTCCGGCGCCCACACCAGGCGCCGGGCCGACGGCGCCGCGAGGTCCCGCGTCGCCGCGTACGTGCTGACGTTGAAGCACACCGTGCCGACCAGCTGCACCAGCGCCGCCGCGCGGTCGAGGCGGTCGTCCCGCGGCGTCCCCGCGACCTGGAACGCCGCCGCCGAGGTGAACATCACCGACCCGACCACGAACGTCCACGCCGCCACCTCGGGCGCGACCCGCGCCGCGTACAGCGGCAGCGACCCGACGGCGAAGCACACGGACCCGAGGCCGAACAGCAGCCCGAGCCGGACGCTCGCGGCGCTGGGCCGCGGCGCTCCCGCCGGCCGCCGGGCGCGCACCGGCCGCCCGGCGCGCACCGCCCGCGCCGCGTCCCCGG
>NZ_JAHVCI010000077.1:0-13706 GCF_019265565.1 Cellulomonas sp. PS-H5 | reverse complement strand
CGGCCGGGCCGTCGACCGCCGCCCCGCCGCCGGCGCCCGCCCCCGCCCCGCGCCGCAGCAGCCCGGTCAGCGTCGCCCTGTCGAGCACGGCGACCGCGCCCACGACCAGCACGACGACCACGGCCGCCCCGCCCGCCGCCGCGGCCACCGCACCCGGCACGCCCTCGGCGAGCGCCTGCACCGCGTCGACGACCCACCGGCCGGCGACGCCGGCGACCGCGCCGGCGGCGACCAGCACCGCGAGCGTCCGCGTCAGCCCCGCCACGGCCTCCGCCCCCGCGGCCGCCCGCAGGACGGCGAGCAGCGCCACCCCGGCCACGACCATCCCGATCGTGTTGCCGAGCGACAGCGCGTGCAGGGTCGCGGCGGCGTCGCGGCCGCCCGGGACCAGCACCAGGCAGGCGACCCAGGACGCGAGCGCGACGGTGACCCACCCGGCGCTGGCGGCCAGCACCGCGAGCCGACCCCGCTCGAGCGCGTACAGCGCGCGGGAGACGTGGAACACCAGCGCGAAGCCCAGCAGCCCGGGGGCGACCAGCGTCAGCGCGTCGGCGACCGAGGCGATGAGGGCGGTGTTGCCGCGCCCGATCGCCCGGAACACCGCGGTGGCGGCCGGGGCGACCGCGGCCAGCATCGCCGCGCCGGCGGCACCGGCGACGAGCACGCCCCGCGTCGTCACCGCCGCGAGCGGCGCGTAGCCGGACCGGCCCGGGCGCTGCGCCGCGGCGGCGAGCCGCGGGAACGTGCTGGTCGCGAGCGGCACCGCGAGCACCGCGTACGGCAGCAGGTAGGTCGGCTGCACCATCGTCTGCCAGGCCGACAGCGCGCCGTCGCCGCCGTAGGTCTGGGCGAGCGTGATCGTGACGAGCACGGCGGCCTGCTGCGCGACCAGCGCGCCGATGCCCGCCAGCGCCAGCCCGCGCGCCCGGGCGGCGACGCCCTCCGGGAACCGCACGGCCGGCCGCAGCCGGACGCCGGACCGCCAGACCGGGACGAGCTGGGACAGCCCCATCGCGGCCACACCCGCGGTCGTCCCCCACGCCAGCAGCGCCGCCGCCCCGTCGGGCAGCACCGCCGCCTCCTCGGCCCCGCGCGGCACCCCCGCGTCGGCGAGCAGCCAGCCGTACCCGGCGTACGCGCCGATCACGACGAGGCTCGACAGCACCGGCGCGAACGCCGGCCAGAAGAACTTCCGCTGCGCCTGCAGCACGCCGGACAGCACCACGGCGAGCCCGTACAGCGGGAGCTGGACCGCGAACACCCGGATGAAGAACGTGAC
Source organism: Cellulomonas sp. PS-H5 (assembly GCF_019265565.1). NCBI lineage: Bacteria > Bacillati > Actinomycetota > Actinomycetes > Micrococcales > Cellulomonadaceae > Cellulomonas > Cellulomonas sp. PS-H5. The sequence continues at coordinate 12,427 of NZ_JAHVCI010000077.1, read as the reverse complement.
GAGGTCCCGCTCGACCGCGGTGTCGACCTTCGAGAGCGCGGACAGCGGCTCGGCCGCCACGGCGAGGACGGCGCCGATGAGCACCAGGCCCCCGAGCGTCCAGCCGAGCATCCCCGACGCGATCCGGGACACGTCGTCCCGCATCCCGCGCGCCAGCGGCCCGGCGATGACCGGGATGAGCGCGCCCGCGAGGGCCCCGCCCGCGGCCACCTCGAACAGCACGTTCGGGAGGGTGTTCGCCCAGTTGTAGGCGTCGCCGACGTCGGTGAGGCCGACCGCGTTGTTGAAGACCAGCGTCCGCGCGAAGCCCAGCAGCCGGCTGACGACCGTCACGGCCGAGATCAGGGCCGCGGCGCCCGCCAGACCGGACAGGACGGCCCGGCGGCTCACCGCCCGGGCACCTCGCCCGCGGCGGCGCCGTCGCCCGGCGACCCGCCCGGGGAGCCCGGCGCGTCCGGCCCCGCCGACCCCGGCACGTGCGCCGGTCGCCGGCCCCAGGCGTCGAGCTCGCGCAGCACCGGGGTGCGGGCGATCACCTGCGTGAACGACACCTTCTCCGAGGCCACCGTGAGCGCCACGACGCCCGCGAGCAGCGCGAGCCGCACCGGCCGCGGGCAGCCCTGCACCGCGACGGTGCCGAGGACCGCGCCGACCGCGTTCGCGCCGGAGTCGCCGAGCATGTCCCGCTCGGCCAGGTCGTCGGGCAGCTCGGCGGCGGCGGCGCCCAGCACCGCGGCGGCCGGGCCACCGCCGCGCCCGCCGAGCACGCCGGCCGGCACTGCGGCGATCGCCGCGGCCTTGAGGGCGCGCCCCGGGCGCAGGTCGAGCAGGTTGACGAAGTTGGCGCTGGCCGCGATCAGCGCGCCGTCCACCGCCACGTCCGCGAGGCGGACGGCGGCCGCAGCTCCGCGGCCTTCGGGCAGCCGGTCGTGCGGCCGGCTCAGCGCGGCGGCGAGCAGCGCGCCCGCCCCGATGCCGAGCACCTTGAGGCCGCCGGTCGTGACCTCGCCGCGGGCCAGGGCGCCGAGGTGGCCGCGCAGGCCCTTGCGCACGGTGCCCTCGCGGTCCTCCGTGAGGTCGTCGACCAGGCCGAACGCCGTGGCGCTCGTGGTCGCCACGGCCAGCGCCGCGCCGTCCCGGGCGGACGGGGCGCCGACCAGGCCGCCGACGAGCACGCCCGCCGCGACCGCGGGGCCGCCGAGCAGGCTCACCGGCTCGCCGCGGTGGTTGGTGCGCTCCCAGAGGCGCGCACCGCCCGGCGGCTCGTCGTCCAGCAGGCCGCGGACGACGGTCGTGCTCACGCGCGCCGCGACGGCGGCGGCGATCCGGCGGGCGACGCTCACCCCTGCGCCCCGGCGTCGCCCGCGTCGCCTGCACCGGCGTCGCCCGCACCGGCGTCGCCGGCGCCCGCGTCCCCGGTCGCGACCGGCGTGCGGTCCGGCGGGGTCAGCGTCGTCGCGGTGGGCACGGTCGTCAGGTCGCCGCCGCGGCCGTAGTGGCCGTTCGTGCCGCCGATCCGCGCGTTCAGCGCGAGCGGCACGGACACCTGCCCGGCGGACGTGTCGCCGTCGCTCACGGTGGTGAGCGCCTCGGCGGCGGAGTCGTCGCCGAGGATCGTGGCGACCAGCGTGCCGTCCGTGACCGGGCCGTCCACGACGACCGCACCCTCGGACCGGGTCTGCGCGACCCGGGCCAGGGCGATCTGCGACTGCAGCACGGCGGCGGCCTCGTCGGCGTCCGGCGTCGCGTCGGTGGCGACCGCGTCCGGCGCGACGGTCGGGGCGACCAGCACGATCGCGTCGGCCGGCTGGCTGATCTCGCCCTCGACGGTCACGAGCGGCGAGTCGCCGGACGTCATGAACTCGAGGAGCGTCGCCGCGTCCGCGCTCAGCGCGTCGGGGTTGGCGGGGTCCGCGCCGGTGAGGCCCTGGACCAGCGCCTCGGACAGCGAGGTGTCCGCGGTGGCGTCGTCCGCGGGCTGCGGGTCGAGGTAGCTCGAGATGTTCCCGACCAGCGCCTGGCGGAACGACCGCAGGTCGGTGGACGACCAGGCCTCGTTCAGGGCCACGTTCGCGCTGACGGTGGCGCCGGCGTCGGTCAGCTGGCCCTCGATCGCGGTGAGCGCGTCGCCGTCGACCGTGCCGAGCGCGACCACGGCGACGCGGCGCTCGGCCAGCGTGCCCGAGACGAGCTCGGCGCCCGCGGCCTCGACGAACGCGTCGCTCGCGGCCAGGTCGGAGCCCGCGTCGTCGAGGTCGGAGCGCAGCTGGTCCCGCTCGCTCCGGAGCTGGTCCACCTGCCCCGTGAGGGTGTTGCCGATCGTCTCCTCGAGCGGGCCGGCGCCGAGGGCGATGCCCACCGCGAGCGCGAGGAACACCGAGATCAGCGAGACGAGGTGGTACCGGAAGTCGATCACAGCGGGAGCTCTCGATCAGGTGCCGGCGCGTGCGCGGCACGGGAGGGGGCGGGTCGGGGGGTGCGGGCGGGCGTCACGACGACCCGCTGAACAGCGACCCGAGCCAGTAGACGAAGTCGTCCCAGCGCGCCGCGGTCAGCCCGATGAGGGTCTGCCCCGCGGTCGTCGAGGCCAGGGCCACGCCGAGCGCGAGCAGGCCCGCGAGGACGAGCAGCGTCAGCTGCAGGTTGGAGATCCGGTTCCGGTACAGCCGGGACACGCCCTTGGCGTCGACGAGCTTGCTGCCGACCCGGAGCCGGGTGAGGAACGTGGAGGCCATCCCGGAGCGGCCCTTGTCCAGGAACTCGACGAGGGTGGCGTGCGTGCCGACCGCGACGATGAGCTCGGCGCCCTTGTCGTCGGCCAGCAGCATCGCGACGTCCTCGCTGGTGCCCGTCGCCGGGAACACGATGTGCGGCACGCCGAGCTGGTCGACGCGGGCGAGGCCCGGCGCGCGCCCGTCGCGGTAGGCGTGCACGACGATCTCCGCGCCGCAGCGCAGCGCGCGGTCGGACACCGAGTCCATGTCGCCGACGATCATGTCGGGCGTCCAGCCGGCCTCGAGGATCGCGTCCGCGCCGCCGTCCACGCCGACGAGCACCGGGCGGTACTCGCGGATGTAGGGGCGCAGCGTGACCAGGTCCTCCTTGTAGTGGTACCCGCGGACCACGATGAGCACCTGGCGGCCCTCGATCGTCGTCGTGATGTCCGGGACGCCCACGCCGTCGAGCAGCAGGTCGCGCTCCCGGCGCAGGTAGTCCATGGTGTTCGCGGCGAACGACTCGAGCTGGACGGACAGGCCCTCGCGCGCCGCCGCCTGGTCGGTGGCCACGGTCTGCTCGGTCTGCACCGTGCCCTCGGCGACCAGCTTGTCGCCGTCGTACACGGCGCCGTTCTCGACGCGGAGCGTGCGGCCCTCGCGGAGGGTCATCACGTCGGGCCCGAGGTCGTCGACGAGCGGGATGCCGGCGGACACCAGGATGTCCGGGCCGAGGTTCGGGTAGCGGCCCGACGTCGAGCGCGCGGCGTTGAGCACCGCGGCGGGCTTGCAGGCGGCGAGCGCCTCGGCCGACACCCGGTCGATGTCGACGTGGTCGATCACGGCGATCTCACCCGGACGCAGGCGCTTGGTCAGCGACTTGGTGCGGGGGTCGACCCGGGCGGGGCCGACGAGCTCGCCCCCGGGGGACGCGGCGGAGCGCTTACGCGAGGGCAGGAGTTTCATCGCCGTTCATCGTGCCAGATCCGCCAGCTCCAGGAGCTCCGCCGCGTGTGCGCGCGCCGTACCGGATTCCTCCTGGCCGGACAGCATCCGGGCCAGCTCGCGCACCCGGTCCTCCCCCGTGACCTCGCCCACGCCCGACGCCGTGATCGCGCCGTCCCGCGACTTGGTGACGACGAGGTGCCGGTCGGCGAACGCGGCCACCTGCGCCAGGTGCGTCACCACCAGGACCTGCGAACCCCGCGCCAGGGCGGCCAGACGGCGCCCCACCTCGGTCGCCGCGCGCCCGCCGACGCCGGCGTCGACCTCGTCGAACACGAACGTCCCGGGCGTGTGCTCCCCGCGGTCCGGCGACGTGGCGAGCGCCACCTCGAGAGCCAGCATCACCCGCGACAGCTCGCCGCCGGAGGCGCCCTTGCCGAGCGGTCGGGCCGGCGCACCCGCGTGCGGGACGAGGAGCATCTCCACGACATCTCCACCGTGCGGGCCCAGCTCCGGTGCAGGCTCGACCCGGACCTCGAGGCTGGCGCCGCCCATCGCGAGCCCCGCGAGCTCCGCCGAGACGGTCGCGGCGAGCCGCTCGGCGGCCTCGCGCCGGGCCGCGCCGATCCGGGCCGCGAGGTCGCCGAGCGTCGCGTCCAGCGCGTCCCGCTCGGCCGTGAGCTCCGCGACCTTCTCGTCGCCGTCGCCGATGTCGAGCAGCCTGCGGCCGCTCTCCTCGGCCCAGCGCAGCACCGCCGCCACGTCCTCGCCGTACGACCGGGTCAGCGACGCGAGCTCGGCACGGCGGGTCTGGGCGGCGTCGAGGCGCAGCGGGTCGGCCTGCAGGTCCTGCAGGTACGACGACAGCTCGGTGGCGGCGTCCGCCAGCAGGTAGCCCGCCTCCGCCACCCGGTCGCGCAGCTCGGCGAGCCGGGCGTCGTGGCCGCCGGCGCCGTCCAGCAGCCGGCGCGCGTGCTCGACGAGCCCCGCCGCGTTCGCGCTCTCGTCCGGGGCGTCCTCGTCACCGAGCAGCGCCGCGTGCGCGCCCGTGGCGGCAGCGCGCAGGTCCTCCGCGTGCTCCAGCCGGACGATCTCCTGCGCCAGGTCCGTGTCCTCCCCCGGCTGCGGGTCGATCCGCTCGACCTCGGCGAGGCCCAGGCGCAGCAGCTCGGCCTCGCGGGCGAGGTCCTGGCGCCGGGCGGTCAGGTCGTCGATCGTCGCCTGCAGCCGTGCGCGCTCCGCCCACGCCTGCCGGTACTCGGCGAGCAGGGCGGCGTGCGCCGCGCCCGCGAACGCGTCCAGCGCCTCCCGCTGGTGCTGCGGCGAGCGCAGCCGGGCCTGGTCCTGCTGGCCGTGCACGGTGATGAGCTGCTCGGCGAGCTCGCCCAGCACGGCCTGCGGGACGGACCGGCCGCCGAGGTGCGCGCGGGACCGGCCCGGCGTGCCGTCGGTCGCCGCCTGCACCGTGCGCACCAGCAGCAGCCCGCCGTCGTCGTCGACCGCCGCCCCGGCCTCCTCGGCCCGCTCCAGCACCGGCGACCCGTCCGGCACGACGACGCGGCCCTCGACGACCGCCGTGGACGCGCCGGTCCGCACCGTCGCCGGGTCGGCCTTGCCGCCGAGCAGCAGGTTCAGCCCGGTCAGCACCATCGTCTTGCCCGCGCCGGTCTCGCCCGTCAGGACCGTGAGCCCGGGGTGCAGCCGGATCTGGGCGCCGGTGATGACGCCCAGGTCACTGATCGTGATCTCCTCGAACACGCGCGCGTCCGCTCCTCAGTCCTCGTCGGCCGGCGCGCGGGTGGCACCGGTCCGGTCGCGCGCCGGGGTGTCCGTCGCGCGCCCCCGCCATCCGACCACGGGAAGCGCGAACTTGTTCACCAGCCGGTCCGTGAACGGCGCCGGCGTCAGCCGTGCCAGCCTGACCGGGACCGGCGACCGGCGCACCTCGACACGGGAGCCCGCGGGCACCTCGATGCGCCGCCGGCCGTCGCACACCAGCACCGCCGGGGACGGCGACCGGGTCAGCACCTCGACCGCGATCACGCTGCGCGGGCCGACGACCAGCGGGCGCGCGAACAGGGCGTGCGCCGACAGCGGCACGACGATCAGGCTGTCGACCTCCGGCCAGACCACGGGCCCGCCGGCCGAGAACGCGTGCGCGGTCGAGCCGGTGGACGTCGCGAGCACGACGCCGTCGCAGCCGAAGCTCGACAGCGGGCGGTCGTCCACCTCGAGCACGACCTCGACCATGCGGGCCGGCTCCGCCTTCTCCAGCGCGGCCTCGTTGAGCGCCCAGCCCGTCACCGGGTCGCGGCGGCCGGGCACCTGGACCTGCACCTGCAGCGTCGTGCGCTCCTCGACGGTGTAGTCCCCCGCCGCGATCCGCCGCACCGCCTCCTTGATGTCGTCCCGCTCGCTCTCCGCGAGGAACCCGACGTGCCCCAGGTTGATGCCGAGCAGCGGGACGCCGGCGCCGCGCGCGAGCTCCGCGGCGCGCAGGATCGTGCCGTCGCCGCCGAGGATCATGGCCAGCTCGATGTCGTGGAACGCCATGCCGGGGACGTCCTCGCCCGCGAGCACGGGCGTGAAGCCGGCGGCCTCCAACGCGGCGGCGGCCTCCTCGGTGGCCGTGACGGCCTCCGCCCGGCCGCTGTGCGTGACGACCAGGACCCGCCTGCTGGTCATGCGCCCTCCTCCTGCTCGGTGACGACGGCCCGGACCCGGGCCGCGAGGGCGTCGCCGGTGAGGGCGGCGCCGGTGTCGTGCGTGCGGGGTGCGCCTGTGGCTGCGTCGGAGTCGCGGCGCAGCCGCAGGAAGTACTCCACGTTGCCGCTCGGCCCCGGGAGCGGGCTGCGCGCCACGCCGACGACGGCGAGCCCGTGCCGCTCCGCGGTCGCGGCGACGGCCAGCACCGCCTCCGCCCGCTGCTCGGCGCTGCGCACCACCCCGCCGGAGCCCAGCCGCTCCCGGCCGACCTCGAACTGCGGCTTCACCATGAGCAGCAGGTCCGCGCCGGGCGCCGCCACCGCCGAGAGCGCGGGCAGCACCAGGGTCAGCGAGATGAAGGAGAGGTCCGCCACCACCAGGGCCGGCGCCGGGTCGACGTCCGCCGGGGTCAGGTACCGGACGTTGACCCCCTCGCGCACCTCGACCCGCGGGTCGGCGCGCAGCCGGTCGACGAGCTGGTCGTGACCGACGTCCAGCGCCAGCACCCGCCGGGCGCCGCGGCGCAGCAGCACGTCGGTGAACCCGCCCGTGCTCGCGCCGGCGTCCAGGCAGTCGCGGCCCTCGACCTCGACGTCCTCGAACGCCTCGAGCGCGCCGAGCAGCTTGTGGGCGCCGCGGGACGCCCAGTCGTCGGCGGGCGCGCCGGCGCGGTCCGGCTCGACCCGGGCGCACTGGTCGTCGCCGAGCGGGGCCGCCGGGCGGCGCACGGGGGCGCCGTCGACCGTCACCCGGCCGGCCGCGATCAGCTCGGCCGCGTGCTTCCGTGACCGGGCGAGACCGTCACGGACCAGGGCGGCGTCGACACGCGTCGGCACCCGCCTCAGCCCTCCGCGTCGGCGAGCCGGTCCTGCAGGGCCGTGTGCACGGCGTCGAACACGGCGAGCTGCTCACGCAACGTGAGCTCGGTGACCTCGGTCAGGCGCACGACCGCCTGGTCCACCGCCTGGTCGCCCGTCGGCTCCACGGCTCCACTCCCCACTCCGCCCGCGGCGGCTGCCGCCAGCTCGCGACGGACCGGCCTGCCGGCCCCGTCGCGTCCCCCTGGCTGGTTCTCCACGTGTCCTGGTGCTGCTGCTCCCCTGCGCTGCCGGCCAGGTTACCGGCCGGCGCCCACGCCCGCGGCGTCCTCCGGGGTGACACGCAGGTCCGGAACCGTCGACTCGTCCAGGTGGTCGCCCGCGTCCACGGCCGCCCACGCCGCGGCGCAGGCCGCGCGCACCAGGTCGACCCCGGCGGGCAGGTCCCCGCCGAGCTCCAGCCGGCCCCCGGCGACCCGGGCCGCGGCGGCCCCGCAGGCCCACCAGCCCCCGGCCGCCTGGACCGGCTCCGGGTGCGGCACCAGCAGGCCGCCGAGGTCCGCCGCGATGTAGTGCGGGCGCAGGCCCGCGGGCGCGAGCACGTCGTCGCGCGCGGTGCTCACGCCGGTCAGCACGTGCAGCCCCGCGAAACCGCCCGTGCGGGCGCCCGCCAGGTCGGTGTCCAGGCGGTCTCCCACGACCAGCGCCGCGCGGGCACCGTGCCGCTCGACCGCTATCTCGTACATCGTCGACGCCGGCTTACCCGCGCTGTCCGGGACCACGCCCGTCGCCGCCTGCACCGCGCCCACGAGCGCACCGTTGCCCGGCGCGAAGCCCCGGGCGGTCGGCAGGCTCTTGTCGAGGTTGCTCGCGACGAACCACGCGCCGCCCGCCACCGCGTACGCGGCCTCGGCGAGCTGCGCCCAGCCGAGCTCCGGGGCGAAGCCCTGGGCGACGGCCTCCGGCTGCTCGTCCGCGGACGAGACCACCTCGAAGCCCGCCTCGCGCACCGCGGTGACCAGGCCCGCACCGCCGACCACGAGCACCTTCGCGCCCGGCTGCAGGCGGGTCGCCAGCAGCGCCGCGCAGGCCTGCGCCGCGGTCAGCACGTCGCCCGGCTGCGTCGGGATGTCCAGCGAGGTGAGCTGGTCCGCGACCGACTCCGGCTCGCGGGAGGCGTTGTTGGTCACGAACACCAGGCGCATGCCGGCCGCGCGGGCGCCCGCGAGCCCGGCGGCGGCGCCGTCGATGGGCTCGTGGCCGCGGTACGCGACGCCGTCCAGGTCGACCAGGGCCAGGTCGTAGGCCTCGGCGAGCGGGGTGGCGCTGCCGAGGAGCCGTGCGTGGGTCACTCGTCCTCCGTGTCCTCGTCGCCCGTGGGGGCGGCGTCGGGGGTGTCGGGGGTGTCGGCCGGGGTGGCGCCGGCGGCGTCGGCCGGGGACTCCGCGGCGGTCGCGTCGGCGTCGGTCTCGGCGTCGTCGGACTCGGCGTCGGGAGCGCCCTCGTCGAGGTCCGCAGCGTCGGACCCGTCGAGGTCGTCGGACTCGTCGCCCGCCACCTCGGCGCCGTCCTCGGCGTCGTAGTCGTGACCGCCCTCGTCCCCGTCCTCGTCGAGGTCGAACACCACGACGTCGTCGTCCTCGTCCGTGCCCTGCACCTGCGCGAGCAGGGCGGCGGGCACCGTCGACTCGGCCTCGTCGGCCTCGGCGCCACGACCGGCGGCACGCAGCGCATCCGCCCGAGCCTGCACCACGCGCGCCGCGAGCAGCGTGCGCACGGGACCCGAGCCGATGCCGGACAGCGCGGCGATCGCCGCGTCCGGGTCGCCCATGTCGAGGCGCGCCCCGCTGACCACCATGGCCAGCTCGACCCGCGTCGTCGTGTCCAGGTCCTCGGCCTCGGGAGAGGCGGCCAGCGCGATCGCGCGCTCCGGGCGGCCGAGGCCGCGCTCGCAGTCCGCCATCACGGCCAGGTGCTCCGACGAGCCGTTCAGCCGGCGCACCGTGCGCAGCTCCCGCAGCGCCTCCGCGAACCGACCGGTCCGGTACGCCGCCAGGCCGGCGGCCTCACGCACCACGTCCACCCGGCCGCCGTGCCGCACCGCCGCCTGGGCGTGCTCGTAGGCGAGCTCGGGGTCCTGGTCGATGAGCCGTCCGGCCATCACCAGGTGCCGGCCCACCGCCCACGCGTTGTCCTTGCTCAGCGTGCGCAGCCGGGCCCGGACCTCGCGGTCGAGCATGCTGAACTCGACGTCCTCGGGGATCTCCGGGCCGTACTCGCGCACCGACTGCGGCGGGCGGCTCGGACGGCGGTCGTCGCCGTCGTGCCGGGGGCCGCGGTCACCACGGTCGAACCCGCGGCCGCCGTCGCGATCGCCCCGGTACCCGCCGCGCTCGCCGCGGTCCTGGCCGTCGCGCGCGCCGCGGTACCCGCCGCGGTCGTCGCGCTGGTAGCCGCCGCGGTCGTCCCGCCGGTGGCCGCCCGACGCACCCTGGCCCGCGTCGCGGCCGCCGCGGTAGCCCCCGCGGTCGTCGCGCTGGTAGCCGCCCCGGTCACCCCGGTCGTCACGGCGGTAGCCACCACGATCCTGACCCTGCGATCCGGTGCGGTCGTCGCGCCGGTACCCGCCGCGATCCTGACCCTGCGATCCGCCGCGGTCGTCGCGTCGGTAGCCGCCGCGGTCACCGGACGCCGACGGCGCGCCGTCCCGGCCGCCCCGGTAGCCGCCGCCCTGCTGGGCGCCGCGGTCCGAGCGGTAACCGCCCCGGTCACCGCCGGCCGCGCCCGCGCCGCCGTCGCGACCGCCGCGGTAGCCGCCGCGGTCATCGCGCTGGTACCCGCCGCGGTCGTCCCGACGGTAGCCGCCCCGGTCACCGCCGGCCGCACCCGAGCCGGAGTCGCGACCGCCGCGGTGGCCGCCGCGGTCGTCACGCTGGTAGCCCCCGCGGTCCGAGCCGGCCGAACGGTCCCCGCGGTACCCGCCGCGGTCCGAGCCGGCCGGACGGTCGCCGCGGTACCCGCCGCGCTCGCCGGAGGGACCGTCGCCGCGCGCGGGTCCGCCGGGACGCGAGGCGCCGCGGTCCGAGCGGTAGCCGCCCGTCCGCTCGCCGCCCTCGGCGTCGCGTCGGTAGCCGCCCGCGCGCGGGGCGGAGCGGTCGTACCCGCCGGAGCGCCGGTCTCCCTGCTGGCCGCGGCCGTAGCCGCCCTCGCGTCGCTCGCTGCGGTACCCGCCGCGCTCGCCGTCCCGCGCGGGGCCACGGTCGGACCGGAAGCCGCTGCGGTCCGCGGGGTACCCGCCGGAACGCTCGGGACGCGCACCACCCCGCTCCGGGCGGGCGCCGCCCCGGTCGGCGCCGTACCCACCCGAGCGGTCGGAGCGTGCCCGAACGTCACGGTCGCCACGATCCGACCCGTAGCCGCCGGCACGACCGCCGCGGTCCGCGCGGTAGCCGCTGGAGCGGTCGCCACGATCCGACCCGTAGCCGCCGGACGGGCCGCCGTCGCGCGCCGGGCCGCGGTCCGAGCGGTACCCGCCCGAGCGCTCGCCCTCACCACGACCGGACGGACGCCGGTCCCCGGCCGAGCGGCTGTCGCGCGCGCCACCCTGGGGACGCTGCCCGCCCTCGGACCGAGGACGGTCGCCGGCGGACCGGCGGTCGCCACCGTAGCCGCGCGCGCCCTCGTCCCGGCGGTCCGTGCGCGCGTCACGATCGCCGGCCCGCGCGGAGCTCCCCCGCGCGCCGGCGGTACCGCTCTGCTCGACGGCCGACCGCCACCCGCGCTCGTCGCCGCCGCTGCGCCGCTGCCCCGCGACCCGAGGGGCGCGCGACGGGCGCTCGCCGTCGGTGGAGCGCGCGGCGCCCCGGTTGCCGTACCGGCTGACGCCGCCGCTGCGACGCCCGCCCTCGTCCGCCGAACGCGTCCCGCGCTCGTCGCTGCTCATGTCCTGCTGCTCCTCAAGTTCGACCGCCGACCATGGTCTCATCCGCGACGCGCAGACCCCGCATCGGTCGGGCGGCAAGGCCCGAGCGGCGTGCTGCCCGCCGAGTCTCCGGACGGTGCCTCCGGCGGCGGGGATGCTCGCAGTCCACCGGCGGAGTCTCGGCGCCCGGGAACCCGGGCCACCTCCGCGCGCGCCGATGCCCGCAAGCGCACACCGCCGACGGCGCGCATCGCAGCTCACGGTCACTCTCCCCGACAGACCAGCGACCACCGACGCGACGACGGCGCCGAGCGCCCAGTAGATGCGGACTGCGACCCGATTCAGCGGACGGAACCTGCCCGCCCGGTTCGGGATCCCGAGGCGTGAGCTGTGACCAACAACGCGCCCCGCGGGGACGCGGCGCACGCCGAGATGGCAACTCTCGGCTGTCCGTTCGCGTGCGGACACAGCCGACAATTGCCATCTCGGCGGGGCGGCCGCCCACACGCGCGCTGCCGTCCGAACAAACAGCCGCGCAGCACCCGTCACCCGCGCAGCACCCGTCGAGCGGGCAGCAGCCGTCGAGCGGGCAGCAGCCGTCGAGTGGGCAATAGATGCTGCCTTCGACGCGTGGAAGGCAGCATCTAGTGCCCGGTCGGCGTCGAGACCGGACCGCGCGCGGTTCGGGTTCAGCCGCGGGGTGCTCGGGTGGGCACAGCCAGCTGGGTGCGCGGGTGGGCGGCCGGATCCGGCACGCCCCGCGGATGGGAGCGGCCGGCACAGGCACGCCCCCCGGATGGGCGCGGCCGGCAAAGGCACGCCCCCCCTGGTGGGCGCGGCCGGAGCCGGCGGGTCTTGCTGCTGGTGCGCGCGCCGCGGGCCTCGCGACGGCGCGAGGATGGCGTGCGGCCTGCGTGCGGCGACCGCAACGGACCCTGCCAGCCCACTGGTTGCGAGTCCCGGGCGTTTCTGGGGAAACAGAAAGAGCCACCCCCGAAGGGGTGGCTCTTTCTGAATTGATGTCCGGCGGCGTCCTACTCTCCCACACCCTGGCGAGTGCAGTACCATCGGCGCTGAAGGGCTTAGCTTCCGGGTTCGGAATGGGACCGGGCGTTTCCCCTTCGCTATGACCGCCGTAACTCTGTCGAACTTCTCAAACACGGGACACCCTCGGGGTTCGAGGGTGCGTGTTCGTGGTTCGGGAACCGCACAGTGGACGCGTAGCAAAAAGTATGAGTGGTGAAGTTGTCGGCTTATTAGTACCGGTCAGCTGCGGCAGTCGTTAGTCCTGCCTTCCACATCCGGCCTATCTACCCGGTGGT